>NZ_JACARK010000060.1:0-3678 GCF_013386655.1 Pseudomonas sp. K5002
GTAGTCGAGGATTTCGGCCGGGGTGAAGACTTGCGCCAGCAGCGTCGCCGTCAGCGCGCCGAGCAGGTAGCCGAAGGTCAGCCCGGCCTGGAGGAAGCCCAGGGCATAACCACGATGGTTGTCCGGAGCATGTTCGGCGACAAACACCCAGGCGCTGGGCACTTCCCCGCCCACTGCCGCACCCTGGAGGATGCGCAGCGCCAGCAGGATCAACGGTGCGAAATAACCGATGTGTGCGTAGGTGGGCATGATGCCGATCAGCAGGCACGGCAGCGCCATCATCAGGATGCTCAGGCTGAACACCCGTTTGCGCCCCAGGTGATCGGCGAAGTGCGCCATCAGGATTCCGCCCAGCGGGCGTGCCAGGTAGCCCGTGACGAAGATGCCGAAGCTTTGCAGCAGGCGCAGCCACTCGGGCATTTCCGGCGGGAAAAACAGCTGGCTGAGGGTGAGCGCGAAAAATACGAAGATGATGAAGTCGTAGATTTCCAGGGCCCCGCCCAGGGCGGCCAGGCCCAGGGTTTTGTAGTCGGAGCGGGAGAAACGCTGCGCCTGTGGATAAGAGGTGGCAGTCATGGAAAAGCTCGGCAGACAAACAAAATGGCCTGCAGGTTATGAGCTGGGCCCGGTGATGGCAATCTCGCCGGATATATTTGCTTTACTCATTGATCAATGAAGATAACTACATTCCCAAATGAATAGCCGTAGAGGAACATGCAGCAAAACTGCCGCCCCCATAATAAATACAAATAGAGGTACTGAACGTGGCCGATGCTATCGAAGACAGCCGCTACGCCCGATTCGCCCTGCGTTGTTCAAACTTCGCCGAGCGCTGGTTCCCTGACTCCTGGGTGTTTGCCGCCCTCGCCGTGATCATTGTCGCCGTGGCGACCCTGGGCATGGGCGCCGCGCCGACCGAGGCCGCCAAGGCGTTTGGTGACGGTTTCTGGAGTTTGATCCCGTTCACCATGCAAATGGCCTTTGTGGTGATTGGCGGTTACGTGGTCGCCAGCTCCCCGCCCGCCGTGAAGTTGATCGACCGCCTGGCGCGCATCCCGAAGAACGGCCGTTCTGCCGTGGCCTGGGTGGCGCTGATTTCCCATCGCATGCGCACCTTGCTGACCATGCTCGGCATTGTCATCGGCATCACCTCGGTGGTGTCGATCTCGGCCATCGGCGAAGGCGCCAAGCGCTATGTGCTCAAGGACATCCAGGCCATTGGCAGTAACACCATTGATATCTTTCCCGGCAAGAGTTTTGGTGACAGCCGTGCGTCAGCCATCGAGACGTTGTTGCCGTCGGATGTGGATGCGCTGAACCAGCTGTATTACGTCGACAGCGCCACGCCGGTGGTGGGGCGCAACCTATTGCTGCGTTACGGCAATATCGACCTGGACGCCCAGGTCAATGGGGTCAGCGATCGCTATTTCCAGGTCAAGGGCCTGAAGCTCGAAGCTGGAATTACCTTCAGCGAAAGCGACGCCCGGCGCCAGGCCCAGGTAGTGGTGATCGACCACAACGCGCGCCATCGACTGTTCGCGCCCGGCGTGGATCCGCTGGGTCAGGTGATCCTGGTGGGCAATCTGCCCTGTACGGTGATCGGGGTGACGGCCGACAACAAAAACATGTTCGCCGCCAGCAAGGCGTTGAACGTGTGGGTGCCGTACGAGACGGCAGCGGGGCGGCTGTTGGGCCAGCGTCATCTGGACAGCATCACGGTGCGCATCAAGGACGGCCAGCCGAGCAAGGTGGTGGAAGAGAACGTCACCAAGCTGATGTTGCAACGTCACGGCACCAAGGACTTCTTTACCAACAACCTCGACAGCATCATGCAGACGGTGCAGAAAACCAGCCGTTCCCTGGCGTTGCTGCTGTCGTTGATTGCAGTGATTTCGTTGCTGGTGGGCGGCATCGGGGTGATGAATATCATGCTGGTGTCGGTGACCGAACGCACCCGCGAAATCGGGATTCGCATGGCAGTGGGCGCGCGGCAATCGGATATTCGCCAACAGTTCCTGGTGGAAGCGGTGATGGTCTGCCTGATTGGCGGGATGATCGGCATCTCGCTGTCATTCGCCATCGGCTATCTGTTTTCGTTGTTTGTGAAAGAGTGGGAAATGGTGTTTTCCCTGGGCTCGGTGGTGACGGCGTTTGCGTGTTCGACGTTGATCGGGATTGTGTTCGGGTTTGTGCCGGCGCGGAATGCGGCGCGGCTGGATCCGATTGAAGCCCTGGCCCGGGATTAAGCCGGGCAGAGATCAAAAAATGTGGGAGCGGGCTTGCTCGCGAATGCGGTGGATCAGTCACACATGTATTGACTGACACTGCGCATTCGCGAGCAAGCCCGCTCCCACATTTGTTCCTCGGTGTTCTAGAGAGTGGCGTTTTCTTCTGTGGAATACATCCACCGCATCAATGAATGCCGGCCACTGATGCCCATCTTGATCGCTGCCCGCTTGAGGTAGCTCTCGATGGTATTGACCTTCAGTGCCAACTGCTCTGCCAGTTCCGGTGCGGTACGCCCAGCCAGCAGCCCCACGCACACCTCAAGCTCCCGGCTGGACAGGGCCAGCCCCGATTGCGCGAGGCGCTCTTCAAAGCGCCGGCGCAAGGTGTCGATGCCTTGTTGCTGCGGCGCTTCGCTGTCCGGACCGCTGGGTTGCAGGGCGCTGATGTGTTTTTCAACCATCGGCAGCAGCAGGGAGGAGAAGTCTTGCAGGATGATCCGCTCCTGCTGGGAAAAACTTTCGCAGGGGTTGGAGCGATACACCGACAGCACGTAGCTGACGTCATCCTTGCGCCGGGTCAGGTGCAGTTGGGCGGCGGCCTGGGCCTCTTCCAGCCCTGGCAGCGGGTCGGTGTACACCGGGCTGACCCCCGTCATTCGCGAACTGCCGCCCTTGCGCGGTGAACTCACAGGCATTTGCGTGATGTGCGTCGCGTCGACCGCCAGTTGGGTGAGGATCAGGTCGTGCAGCATGCGCGGGAAATGCCGGCTGCCGGTGCTGGCGATGACTTTGCCAATGTGGGGGAACAGGTGTGAGTTCATCATTTCATCCATGAGTTTCAATGAGGGCGGCGTACAGGGCAGTGATCTCCATGACTGCCGCCTCGTATGCTAGTACAGGCTTTCGCAAACGGGCCAATGAATGGATCAAATTTTTTGCGGTGCAGGGCGCAACGGGAGAAGCCCGACCTTTTCAGGCCGGGCTATTGATAAACGTCGCGCCTGCCTGTGAATTTACTTCAAGCGTGATGAACGTTGTGTTGCACCGCCCGGGATTTCGGCTTTACGGCACAGGCCTGCAGGGCTTGGGCAACGTCGGCCAGCAGGTCGGCGACATCCTCAAGGCCCGCCGAGAGTCGCACCAGCCCTTCGGAAATCCCGTGGTGGGCGCGCTGCTCCGGGGTGTAGGTGGAGTGGGTCATGCTGGCCGGGTGCTGGGCCAGTGACTCGGCGTCCCCCAGGCTCACGGCCCGGGTGAACAGCTTGAGGGCGTTCATGAAGCGTCGGCCCATGTCGATGCCGCCCTTGAGTTCAAACGCGATCATGCCGCCGGATTGTTTCATCTGCCGCGCGGCCAGTTCGTATTGAGGGAAGGAGCGCAGGCCGGGGTAGGTCACCCATTCCACCAGGGGATGGGCCTGCAAGGCTTCGGCGATGGCCAGGGCGTTGCT
>NZ_JACARK010000598.1:0-837 GCF_013386655.1 Pseudomonas sp. K5002
CGCCGAAGCGACCGCCTGGTTCGCGCCCTTGCCGCCGGGAACGGTGGAAAACGATTGGCCGATCAGGGTTTCACCGGCGCGGGGCAGCCGACTGGCCCGGGTGACCAGGTCCATGTTCAGGCTGCCTATTACCACTACTTTTGCTGGCATACATCAGTACTCATCAATTCGGTTCAGCGGTATTGGGCAAACACACCGGCCAACGGCGCCGTCGACTCGCGCAGGACAATACTCGGCGTCACGATGCGTTGATCGATCGGCAATTGGGGTGTCGCAATTCGTCGCAGTAAAAGCTCGGCCGCCATCTCTCCCAGCTGCAGGATCGACTGGCCCACGGTGGTCAGCGCCGGGTACACGTACTGGCTCATCTGGATATCATCAAACCCGATCACCGACAGCTCACCGGGAACCCGGATATTACGTTCGGCAGCGGCGCGCAAGACGCCGAAGCCAATCATGTCGTTGCCGGCAAAAATCGCGCTGGGGGAATTATCCGCCAGCAATTGCGCCGCGGCCGCGTAACCACCGGTACTGGTGAAATCACTTTCCAGCACACGGCCGGCCGGCACTTCGAGCCCAGCCTCGGCCAGGGCACGGTAGTAACCCGCCATCCGCATTTGTGCCACGCGGGTATGACTCGGGCCACCAATGCAGGCAATGTCGCGATGACCCAGATCGAGCAAGTGCCGGGTCGCCAGGTAAGCGCCCTGTTCATGGTCGATGCGCACCAAATCGACATCGATCCCGTCCAATGCACGGTCGACGATGACCATCGGCGTGCGCACCGCCTTGAGGCCTGTCGCCAGGCCGCTGTCGTCGCCGCCCACCGAGGTCACG
>NZ_JACARK010000599.1:0-989 GCF_013386655.1 Pseudomonas sp. K5002
GGGCCCCGGGCCATACAAGTGCGGGTCAAGGCCGCCGGCGAGCGCGAGCTGGGGCAGAACCTGCACCCGCACATGCTCCGGCACTCCTTTGCCAGCCACTTGCTGGAGTCCTCCCAGGACCTGCGTGCGGTGCAGGAACTGCTGGGCCACTCCGACATCAAGACCACCCAGATCTACACCCACCTGGACTTCCAGCACCTGGCAACGGTGTACGACAGCGCCCATCCACGGGCCAAACGCATTAAGGGCAGTGACTCATGAGCATCAAGCTGATCACCTTCGACCTGGACGATACGCTCTGGGATAACGTGCCGGTCATCATCAGCGCCGAGGCATCGATGCGCGAGTGGCTGGCGACCCACGCCACCAAGGTGGGCGACTTGCCCCTGGAGAAGTTTGCCAGCCTGCGCCAGCAGGTGCTGGAGCGTCATCCCGAGCTGAAATATCGCATCAGCGTGTTGCGTCACAAGGTGCTGCAATACGCCTTCGAGGAAGCCGGGTACCCGCTGCCGGAAGCAGCGCAGATGGCGGATGTGTGCTTTGAAGCGTTCATCCATGCCCGGCATCAACTCACGGTATTCCCCGAAGCGGAACCGATGCTGCAAGCACTGCGCCGCGACTATCTGCTGGGGGTGATTACCAACGGTAATGCCGATGTGCAACGTGTGGGGTTGGCGGACTACTTCCACTTTGCACTCCGGGCTGAAGACATTGGTATTGCCAAGCCGGATGCGCGGTTGTTTCAGGAAGCCTTGCAGCGCGGTGGCGTAGCGCCGGGCGCGGCAGTGCATGTGGGTGACCATCCAGGGGATGACATTGCCGGTGCGCAGCAGGCGGGGCTGCGGGCGGTGTGGTTCAACCCGGCAGGCAAGGCCTGGGAGGCCGAGAAATTGCCGGATGCCGAGATTCGCAGCCTGACCGAGCTACCCGACGTGCTAGCCCGCTGGAACGCATAACCTGATGATGAAGGGCTTTTGTGGCGAGGGAGC
>NZ_JACARK010000599.1:1037-2802 GCF_013386655.1 Pseudomonas sp. K5002
CAGGGGCCGCTTCGCGCCCCAACGGGAGCAAGCTCCCTCGCCACACACGCTCTTCATCCTTGGATGGGTGTTGGCCCTGACCATTTTGTAGCGCCCATGAAAAAGCCCGCAGCGACGGCGGGCTTTTTCAGCAAGCAAACAGCAGGCCTTAGATAGGCCGGCTGCCGTACTTGTTATCCGGCTTCTTCGGTGGATCTGCCACCACGTTAGCCTCGACTTCCTGCACTTTGCCGCCTTTGGCGAGGAATTCTTCCATCGCCCGGGCCAGCGCATCGCGCTCTTTGTTCTTGGCTTCTACGCTCGGCAACTCGTCAACCGACACTGCAGCCTTGGCCTTGCCCTTGGCTGCCGGGACCGGTGCATCGTCGCCACCGTCGTCGTCAGCCACGTCTTCGGCAGCCGCCTCAAGACCTTCCTCGGTTTCGTCGTCGTCGCCTACTTCGAGGTCGTCGTTTTCCAGATCATCGTCGCTCATGTTCTACCTCATGACTTGCGAAAAGCAGATTAGTTATAGCCCAGCTTCGCCGCCTGTCGACGGCCGCCGGAAAAAAATCAACATCCACCGGTTAACCAGTGGCTTATGCCCCATCACCGTGCAAGGTGGCGAGGACTTTACGAGCACCGCCATGATCACGGTGCTCGCCCAGATAAACACCTTGCCAGGTCCCCATCGCCAAGCGGCCGGCCCTTACCGGCAAACTCAGCTGACAGCCCAGCAGACTGGCCTTGAAGTGCGCCGGCAGATCATCCGGACCCTCGTCGTTGTGTTCATATCCCGCCGTGCCTTGCGGCACCAGCGCATTGAAAAAACGCTCGAAGTCACGGCGAACCGCCGGGTCGGCATTCTCGTTGACCGTCAACGAGGCCGAGGTGTGCTGCAGCCACAAATGCAACAGTCCCACCCGACAGGCCTTCAATTCAGGCAGGCCGGCGAGCAACTCGTCCGTCACCAGATGAAAGCCCCGGGGCTTGGCCCGCAGGGTTATCAGGGTCTGTTGCCACATACAGTTCTCCGCCTATCGGCGCGCATTCTAGCGCGCTCAGGGAAAAAACAAAGTGCCGAATACGCCTACATGCCTGTAAGACATTCGCACACTGAAAAGTGCAGTGCGGATCCCATCACAAAGTCGCAAAAAAACCCATACACCTTTAGCCACAGACAAACCCAAGGCAAAAAAATGCCCGGCAAGCCGGGCATCTTTTTTTCGCGTACTTACAAGTTGTAGCCGCGCTCGTTGTGTTGCGCCAGATCGAGGCCAACCGCCTCTTCTTCTTCGGTCACCCGCAGGCCCATCACCACGTCCAGCACCTTGAGGATGATGTACGTAACGATAGCGGTGTAGATGACGGTGAAGCCGACGCCTTTGCACTGGATCCAGACTTGAGCCGCGATATCAGTGGTGGTGGCGTTGAAGCCGCCCATCGCCGGTGCCGCGAACACGCCGGTCAGGATCGCGCCGAGGATACCGCCGATACCGTGCACGCCGAAGGCGTCCAGGGAGTCGTCGTAGCCCAGTTTGCGTTTCAGGGTAGTGGCGCAGAAGAAGCACACCACACCGGCAGCCAGGCCGATCACCAGGGCGCCCATCGGGCCCACGGTGCCAGCGGCTGGGGTGATTGCCACCAGGCCCGCAACCACACCCGAGGCGATGCCCAGTGCGCTCGGTTTGCCGTGGGTGACCCACTCGGCGAACATCCAGCCCAGGGCCGCAGCAGCGGTAGCGATCTGGGTCACCAGCATCGCCATGCCGGCAGTGCCGTTGGC
>NZ_JACARK010000600.1:0-5532 GCF_013386655.1 Pseudomonas sp. K5002
CCGATCACACAGGCGGCGGACGATGGCCAGGTCGTGGGCGATAAACAGGATCGCCAGGTTCATGCGCTGTTGCAGTTCCAGCAGCAGGTTGATGATCTGGCCCTGGATCGACACATCCAGGGCAGCCACGCATTCGTCGGCGATGATCAGCCGCGGCTCCACCGCCAGCGCCCGGGCAATGCCGACGCGCTGGCACTGGCCGCCGGACATCTGGTGCGGGTAGCGGCCGGCGAGTTCTTTCAGCTCCACCAGTTGCAACACTTCCTGCACGCGTTTGTGGCTGTCGTCGGCATTGACCTTCTGCATGCGCAGGCCGAAGGCGACGTTCTGTTCCACGGTCATGTTGGGGAACAGCGCGTAGCTCTGGAACACCATGCCGATATGCCGTTTCTGTGGGCTCAGCGGGACGATGTCCTGGCCATCCAGCAGGATTTTCCCGCTGTCCACCGAGGTCAGGCCGGCGATGCAGCGCAGCAGGGTCGACTTGCCGCAGCCCGACGGGCCAAGCAGGGTGACGAATTCGCCCTTGGCGATTTCGCAGTTGATGTCACTGAATACCGGCGTGCCGGCGTAGCCTTTTTGCAGGTGTTGGACGCTGACGAAGCTCATTGGCTTTTGTCCTTGTTCAAGATGTTGGCGGCCCAGGTCAGCACCAGCACGAAGAAGAAATAGGAGATCACCAGGGCACTGGTGAAGTGGCCGCTGCTGTTACGCATATTGTTGAGGTACACCTGCAGGGTTTCGTAGCGGGTGCCCACCAGGATGTTGGCGAACACGAACTCGCCGAACAGGAACGAGAACGACAGCAGCAATGCCACCATCAAGCCCTTGCGCAGGTTCGGCAGCACCACCAGGAACGCCGCCTGGAAGGTGCTGGCACCGAGCAGTTGGGCGGCGTCCATCAGGTCCCGCAGGTTGATCGCTTGCAGGTTGTTGGTGATCGCCCGGTACATGAACGGCAGCGCCACGGTGAAGTAGCAACCGATCAGGATCCATGGCGTACCCACCATCGCAAATGGCCCCGAGCCGTAGAGCTGCAACAGCCCCACCGACGACACCACCGGCGGCACCGCGAAGGGCAGCAGGATCAAAATGTTCATCAGCGCGTCGAGTTTTGGAAAGTGGTAATGCACCACAAACAGCAGCGGCAGGATCAGCACCACCGACAAGATCAGCGCGCCAACGCACACCAGCAGCGACTGGCCGAAGGCATTCAGGAAGCGCGGGTCACTCCACAGCTGGATATACCATTTGAAGGTAAAGCCGGATGGCAGGATGGTCGCCGACCAACTGCTGGCGATGGAGTAGACCAGGGTGCCGAGCAACGGCAGCACCAGGATTGCAAACAACAGATACACCACTACGCGGTGGTAGAGGGCGGCCGAGCCAGGTTCAGCGCGAGACATGGTAGCTCCTCTTGAGCAGCAGTTGATGGACCACGGTCACCACGGTCATCAGCGCCACCAGCACCACGGCCAGGGCACTGGCCATGTTCGGGTCCAGGGAAATATCGCCGGAGACCATCGCCGCGATGCGGATCGGCAGCACGTTGAAGTTGCCGGTGGTCAGCGCGTACACCGTGGCGTAGGCGCCGAGAGCGTTGGCCAGCAGGATCACGAAGGTGCCCAGCAGCGCCGGGGTCAGCACCGGCAGACCGATGTGCCGCCAGTACTGCCAGCCGTCCGCGCCGAGCAATGAAGCAGACTCGCGCCAGTCTTCACGCAGTGCATCAAAGGCCGGGTAGAGCAGCAACACGCCGAGGGGAATCTGGAAGTAGGTATAAAGGATGATCAGGCCGGTCTTGGAGTACAGGTTGAAGTCCTGAATGATCCCCGCCTGCTTGAGCATGATGGTGATGCTGCCGTTGAACCCCAGCAGGATGATGAAGGCGAAGGCCAGGGGTACGCCGGCAAAATTGCTGGTCATGTTGGCGAACGCGGTCACGAAATTGCGCAGCGGCCCGTCGACCCGGCGCAGCGAGTAGCTGCCAAGTACGGCGATGATGATCCCGAACACGCTGGAGTAGAAACTGATTTCCAGGCTGTACTGGATCGCCTGCATATAGAACTTCGAGCTGAAGATCTTGCTGAAGTTGGCCAGGCCCCAGCCGAACTCTTCGGACTGGACGCTGCTGATCATCACCCACACCAGCGGGGCGATTTCGAACACGATAAAGAAGATGGCGAAGGGCACCAGGCACAAGGCGGCCAGCCATTTGCCGCGGATCACTGAATTCACTTCAACAGCTCCCGGCATACAGGTTTGTCGTGGGGTACACCCAACAGCTCGCAGACGGTGCCGCACAGCTCGGTTTGTTTGGGCGTGGCGTGGGTGTCGAGGCTGAAGGCATCACCCAGCACAAACAGCGGCACTTCCCGTTCTTCCGGCAGCAGGCCGTTGTGGGAGCGGTCGTTGTTCATGCCGTGGTCGGCCGTCACCAGTACCTGGTAACCGGCGTCGAGCCAGCCTTGCAGGTAGTCGGCGAGGATGATGTCGGCCGAGCGCGCGCTGTTGCGGTATTGCGGGGTGTCGAGGCCGTGCTTGTGGCCGGCATCGTCGATGTTCATCGGGTGCACCACCAGGAAATTCGGCGCGTGTTTGAGGCGCAGGCTTTCGGCGTCGGCAAACAGGTGCGAGTCCGGGTAATGGTCATTCCAGTAGAAATGCCCGTGCTGGATCGCCAGGGCCGAGTCGCTGGTATGCCGATCCCGGGCGGCGATAAAGGGCGAGCGGTTATACAACTCGCTGACCCAGTGATACGCCGCCGCCGCCGTGGATAAACCGGCGTCGGTGGCGTAATGGAAAATGCTGCGCTGGTTGGACAGGCGCGAAACGTTGTTGTGGACGATGCCGCTCTCGATCGGCGGTACGCCGGTGAGGATGCATTCGTACAGTGGCCGGGACAGGGCCGGCAGTTCACATTCCAGTTTGTACAGTGCTGCGCGTCCTGCGCCGACATAGGCCTGCAAGTGCCCCATGGCGTGTCGGGCAACCTCGTAATTCAGGCCGTCGAGCACGACAAGGATGACGTTGTGCTTCATAGGGGCTGGGGCTCCGCAACAAATAGGCTTGACTCGGTTTTTCGGCTGGAACACCGATCAAATGTGGGAGCTGGCTTGCCTGCGATAGCGGTGTGTCAGTCGACAATGCTGCTGAATGTCATACCGCTGTCGCAGGCAAGCCAGCTCCCACACTGACCGCGTTCCACTTGAACAGGCGTGTTAAGCCTTATTGCATATTGATGATGACTTCTTCCTGCCACTTCTGCGGCAGTGCCTTGGAGGTCTTCTCCCAAGCGTCGGCGTCCTTGATCGGCGTGACTTTCTTGTACTGCTCGTTAGGCAGCAGCTTGGCCTGTACGTCGGCTGGCAAGGTCAGGTGCTCGGCACGGATCGGCCGCGCATTGCCACGCGCCAGGTTGGTTTGGCCGGCGTCGCTGAAGATGTATTCGCGGGTCAGCTTGGCGGCGTTCGGGTGCTTGGCGTATTTGTTGATGATCGTGGTGTAGCCGGAAATCACCGAGCCGTCCGATGGGATCAGCACCACGTAGTCATCCGGGTTGGCCATCTTGGCCTTGTAGCTCAGGCCGTTGAAGTCCCAGACCACGCCCACTTCCACTTCGCCTTTTTCCATGGTGGCGATGGTTGGGTTGGCCAGCGACAGGCGGCCTTGCTTGGCGATGTCGGCGAACATCAGCAGCGCCGGCTGAATGTTCTTCTCGTCGCCACCGTTGGCCAGTGCGGCGGCGAGTACGCCGTTGGCCGCCTGGGCGGCGGTGCTCACGTCACCGATGGAAACCTTGTATTTGCCGGTCTTCAGGTCAGCCCAGCTTTTCGGAGCTTCGGAGCCGTGCAACAGCTTTTTGTTGACGATAAAGGCGATGGTGCCGGTGTAGGCCAGGGCCCAGTTACCGTCTTTGTCTTTCGCCCAATCCGGGACTTGTGCCCAGGTGGTCGGTTTGTACGGTTGGGTAACGCCCTGTTTCACCGCGATCGGGCCGAAGGCTGCACCCACGTCGCCGATGTCGGCGCTGGCGTTGTCTTTCTCTGCCGCAAACTTGGCGACTTCCTGGGCGGAGCTCATGTCGGTGTCGATGTGCTTGAGGCCGTAGGTCTTGGCCAGGTCGTCCCAGGTGCCTTTCCAGTTGGCCCAGTCATCGGGCATGCCGACGCTGTTGACGGCGCCTTCCGCTTTCGCGGCGGCTTCCAGGGTTTTTAGATCGGTATCAGCGGCCATGGCGGCGGTGCACATGGCAATGGTCGAGCCTAACAGTGATGCCAGGAAAAGCTGTTTCATCCGAAGCTCCTTTGGGCGTTTTCAACGCTGCGTTTTTATCGACGTTTGCGGTGGTGTTGGTCTAGGTCAGCAATACACGAGCCAATTTAGGCGTGGCGGATGACAGTTTCATGTCGATGTCGTTTTTTGTTGGCCTGGACGGGGGATCACCGGGTAAGCGTAGACCATGCCCAACCGCCCGGAAGCCTTGGACTTGGCCGATGTATTGCAGGTCTTGTGGCAGGACGTCGCGAGGCGCTGTCATCTGTCGGTCATGTGCAATGCCTAGGCTTGCACGCAACAGCAGAGGCGCGTTTAGCGGGCGTTTTGTGCACCTGAATAGTGCTGGTCTAGTCCAGATAGGTAACGTTGATGCGTGATGAGGCAACCAAGGCGGTGACAACCATTGGCCTGGCGCTGCAAGAGCAGATCGACCATGGCTTGTTGGCGCCTGCCAGTAAGCTGCCGGCCGAGCGCAAGCTCAGCGAGTTGTTTGGTACCACCCGCATTACGGTGCGGGAAGCCTTGTTACAACTTGAGGCCCAAGGGCAGATTTATCGCGAGGAGCGGCGGGGGTGGTTTGTGTCACCGCCCAGGCTTGCCTATAACCTGATGCAGCGCAGTCATTTTCACGCGATGGTGAGTGCCCAGGGTCGGGTGCCGTCGACCGAGGTGATTTCGGCGCGGTTGCAGCCGGCTTCGGCGGCGGTGTGTGCGTGGTTGCAGTTGCCGGCGTTGTCCAGCGTGATTCAGATTTGCCGGGGGCGCAGGATTGATGGGCGGTTGGTGTTGTATGTGGAGCACTATCTGAACCCGCAGTATTTTCCGGGGATTCTGGAGTGTGATTTGAATCAGTCGATTACGGAGTTGTATGCGCGGGTGTATGACTTGCACTACGGGCGGGTGCGGTTTGAGATTGTGCCGACGTCATTGCAGGTTGAGGCTGCGGCGGCGTTGAGGGTGTCGGTGGGGAGCCCGGGCTTGCGGATTGCTCGGGTTAATTATGATCAGCATGAGCGGTTGATTGATTGTGATCTGGAGTTTTGGCGGCATGATGCGATTCATGTGGGGGTGGATGTGGTTTGACGTTTTGCCTGTGTGTATCCGTTATCTAGGTCACGGCGGCTTTTGGTTCCGCTCTCACAGCGGCTCACTTTTGAACAGCTGGAATGCCGGCCCAGCCCCAAGTAAGCACAGGGCTTTACCCCGATGACCCGAGTGTTAGAGCAAAAGCAGAGCCGCTTTATGTGGGAGCGG
>NZ_JACARK010000601.1:0-3097 GCF_013386655.1 Pseudomonas sp. K5002
TCACCCGGGGCGGCGGCCAGAACGCCGGCATCGCCCCGCAGTTTCGCGCCCAGGGCTCCGAGGTGTTCCAGGACGGCCAGCGCGGTTACGGCGTGCGCCACCCGGCGAACTTCAACGCCTACGAAGGCGCCGACATCGTCGCCGGGCCGTCGTCGGTCACCTACGGTTCGGTGTCCGGCAGCGGCGGCTATGTGAACTACCTGAGCAAGAAACCCGACTTCAATGAGTTCAAGACCAAGCTCAGCGGTGAGCTGGGCTCGTGGATACCGGACGGCACGTCCCGCAGTTCCAACAAATTCAGCATCGACAATACCGGGCCACTGAGCGACAACCTGGCCTACCGCCTGAGCATCACCAAGCAGCGCCAGCAGGACTTCTACGACAACGTCGACAATAATTTCGACGCGTTCTACGGTGCCCTCGCCTGGCGCAACGACAACGTGCGGGTGGACTGGAACGCCAGCTACGACAACTACTACGACTACAACATCACCCACGGCTGGAACCGCGCCACCCAGGACCTGGTGGACAACGGCAAGTACTACGCCGGGCGCGCCACGCCGATTATCCAGAACGGCAACACCCTGTGGTCGCCGGTGCTGGCCTCTGGCGCCGCCGATGCGCCAACCCTCGGCTGGGTCAAGCGCCAGCGCAATGCCCAGGGCCAATACAGCGTGGTGGACGGCAGCTTCCAGACCGCCTCGCCCAACACCCAGAGCAACCCCGGCAGCCTGCGGGGCTGGGTGTATGACCCGACGCTGGCGGGCAACGGCGAACGCTCGCTGTCCTCGCAAACCGGGCAACGCAAGGAAGACGAAAGCAGCTCCCGGCGCTTTACCACGCAACTGCGCGTCGAGGCCGACTTGTCGCCCACCATCACGCTGGCCAACAGCACGTTCTACGAACGCTCCAAGGACATCACCGATGCCGTGGGTTCGTTCCAGGTGCAGTCCAAAGACAACATCTTCGACAACCGCTTCGAATTCCGCTCGCGCAATGAAACCCGCCTGGGCGGCTGGACCCTGCGGGATGACAGCAACACCGGCCTGATCTATCGCCGCGAATTCAACCAATCGATTGCGGCCAATAACAGCTTCGGCTCCACCATCAACGCCTATGACCTGACCCAGAACCCTTCGGGCAAGAACCCCGGCGACCTGCTGGGCCTTACCGGTGCCAACCCCGCCGGCGGCAATGGCGCATGGATCGGCCAGCCCGGCGTGCCGCAGTATTCCAACTACTACGGCTGGCTGAACCTGCCGCCGATGTACCCGGCCGGGCACGGGCTCTACGCCGAGTCTGTAGCGCCCTACACCGCCGAAAGCACCTGGACCACCAAGACCCTGTTCAGCCAGCACAACCTCAAGTACGGCGACTACTTCGGCCTGAACATCGGTGCCAGCCGCAGCTGGATCGAGGCCGAGATCGACAACCCGTTCGTGCTCGCCGGCGGCAACCCGCGCAAGGACAGCGACAACTACCGGCTGTTCGCGTTCCAGGTCAGCCCCTACGTCAAGCCCACGGAAAACACCACGCTGTATTACACCTTCGATCGCTCGCTGGCGGTCAACACCGGGTTCTTCTCCAACGGCCTGGGCTGGGGCAGCGGCAGTGGCGCCAACCAGCTCAACCCGTTGGCGTTCCAAAGCCTGAGCGTGTTGCACGAAGTGGGCGTGAAGGTCGAAGCGGTGCCCAACCAATTGTTCATGACCCTGGCCGCGTTCAAGCAGGCTCGGGACCAGGCGCCAGACAGCAACAACAGCATCGCGCGGCTGGTGATCAAGGGCGTGGAAGCCACCGTGCGCTATCAGCCGGATGACCACCTGCGCAGCGGCCTGAACCTGTCCAAGCTCAATGCCTACAACGAATTCACCTCCCAGGCGGGATTTGCATCGGCCGGGTTCGTGCCCGACAACGGCACGGTGTTCGGCGATAACAACAGCCTCAACCAGCGACCTTCCGGGCGTTTCGACGCGGTGCAGATTCCCGAATACACCGCCAGTGGCTACGTCGACTACCGCTTCGACTCGGGCTTTGGCGCCGAGCTGTCCGGCTGGTGGACCAGCAACTGGTACCTGAACCTGAGCAAGACCGTAAAGATCCCCAACGAATACAACCTCGACCTTGCCGTGTACTACCGCCAGCCGCAGTGGAGCACCACCTTGCGCGTGCTGAACCTGACCAACGAACTGAACTTCGTCAGCGGCCTGGCCGGCTCCACCAACACCTTCCTGCAACCGATGCCGGGCCGCACCTTGCTGGCCCAGGTCGACTACCAGTTCTAACCCTCAAAGGAGCCCCAGCATGTCCATTGAATTTGTCGGCATGATCTTCCCCCGCCAATGGTCCGAGACCCGTGGCGTGCGCAGCCCGGATTTCGACCTCGACTTTATCCGCCACCACGCCCGCGCCCATGAACACGCAGGCTTTGACCGGGTACTGATCGCCAGCGGGCCCGGCAGCGCCGACAGCCTGCAAATCGCCGCCTACGCGGCGGCGCACACCGAGCGCCTGGGCTTCATGATCGCCCACCGCCCGGGGCTCACTGCGCCGACGGTCGCAGCCCGCGCGTTTGCCACGCTGGACCACACCACCGGCGGCGGGCGCATTCGCCTGCATGCCATCACCGGCATCACCGCCGAACCCCAGGAAGGCGACTTCCTGCTGGACAAGACCGAGCGCTACCAACGCACCGACGAATACCTGGAGATCGTGCGGCGCACCTGGGCCGCCGAGGAGCCTTTCGACTTCGAGGGCAAGTACTTCAACATCAAGGGCGCGTTTTCCCCGGTCAAGCCGCTGCAACAGCCGCATATCCCGATTTCGTTTGGCGGCTCGTCGGACATTGCCTACCAGATTGCGGTCAAGCATGCGGACCTGTATGCGCTGTGGGGCGAACCGTTGAGCGGTGTGGCGGAGCAGATTGCCAAGCTCAAGGCGGCGGCCAGTGCGGCGGGTGTACAGGCGCCAAGGGTGAGTTTGTCGGTGCGCCTTATCTTGGGCGCGACCGAGGAACTGGCGTGGCAGCGGGCCGAGCAGATTCTGGAGCAGATCAAGGCCAACCCGCAGTTCGCGGCGGGCAACCCGTGGCAGAAGC
>NZ_JACARK010000602.1:0-6096 GCF_013386655.1 Pseudomonas sp. K5002
GAAGCCGCCGAGCGTATCGCTCGCGTGCTGCACAACGACCCGGCGACCGGCGTGATGCGTCATGCGGATGCGGGCTACCAGATCGCTATCGATTGCGCCAAAGAGCAGGGCCTCAATCTCCCGATGATCAAATAACTAATGTGGGAGCGGGCTTGCTCGCGAATGCGGTGTATCAGTCACTGAAGTCGTTAGCTGACCCATCGCTTTCGCGAGCAAGCCCGCTCCCACATGTGATCTGCGTTTCACCCAAAAACAATCCATCAGAGGTTGAACATAAATGGCAGTAAAAGACGCTCGTGCAAGCACCACCCCGTTGATCGAAAGGCGTTCGATCGACTACATCCCGGAAGCGGAAAGACACGGCCGTCTATTGAGTCAGTTCACCCTGTGGTTGGGTGCCAACCTGCAAATCACTGCGATCGTCACCGGGGCCCTGGCCGTGGTGCTGGGCGGTGATGTGTTCTGGTCGTTGATCGGTCTGTTGATCGGTCAACTGCTGGGCGGTGGCGTCATGGCCCTGCATGCGGCGCAAGGCCCGCAACTGGGCTTGCCGCAGATGATCTCCAGCCGCGTGCAGTTCGGCGTGTATGGCGCGGTGATTCCCCTGGTGCTGGTGTGCCTGATGTACATCGGTTTTTCTGCCAGCGGCTCATTGCTGGCGGGGCAGGCGGTGGCGCAGTTGCTTCACGTTGAAGACTGGGTCGGCATCGTATTGTTCGCGGGGCTGATCATGGTGTTTACGATCTTCGGCTACCGGGTGATCCACGGCATCGGTCGCATCGCCAGCGTGCTGGGGGTGGTTGCCTTCGTGTACCTGTTCTACAGGCTGCTGGCCGGTAACGACATCGGTGCGTTGCTGGGCAACAAGCATTTTTCCCTCAGCAGTTTCCTGCTGGCGATTTCCCTCTCGGCGTCCTGGCAGATTGCGTTCGGCCCGTATGTGGCGGACTACTCGCGCTACCTGCCGCGCAGTACGCAGGCCTCGAAAACCTTCTGGGCCGTGGGCCTCGGTTCGGTGATCGGCGCGCAGGCTTCGATGGTGTTCGGTGTGTTTGCGGCAGCCCTGGCAGGCTCGCAATTCGCTCACCACGAAGTGTCGTTTATCGTCGGCCTGGGCGGCACCGGGATCGTCGCGGCGCTGCTGTATTTCAGCATCGCCTTCGGCAAGGTCACCGTCACCACCCTCAACGCCTACGGCAGCTTCATGTCGATCGCGACAATCATCAGTGGTTTCCGTGGCAGCCGGCATATCGGCAGTGGCACGCGGCTGTTGTACATCTTCGTGATGGTGTCGATTGCCGCCGCGCTGGCGTTGCTGGGCAAGGACTCGTTCCTCAAGGATTTCTCCGCGTTCATCCTGTTCCTGCTGGCGTTTTTCACGCCCTGGAGTGCGATCAACCTGGTGGACTTCTACTGCATCACCAAAGAGCGCTATGACATCCCGGCCCTGTCCAACCCCAACGGTCGCTACGGTCGCTGGAACCTGATGGGCATCAGCATCTACGTGTTCGGCGTGCTGATTCAGATGCCGTTCATCTCGACGCATTTCTACACCGGCCCACTGGTCGCGAGCCTGGGCGACACCGATATCTCGTGGATCATCGGGCTGGTGGTTCCGGCGGCGTTGTACTACTGGGCTGCGAAAAAATGGCACAGCCCGATTCCTGAGCGCCTCGTGCTGCCCGATGTGCAGGGCGCCGCTGCTCAACCTGCTTAACCAGAACCCGGTACGCATGACAAACAGCGAATTGAAACAGCAAAACTGGCGAAAACTTTCCTCAAGGGACATCCTGAACTCTGGCACGCATGGTGAGCGACAACGCAGCCAAGAAAATCGACGCGGCCTTGTAGGTTGAGCGTTTCCGGTTGCCGCCACAGGCAACCGGGCGCCCGGCCACAATCCACTGGATCGAGAGCACACTATGTTTCCTGAGAGTTTTACGTTTTCCATCGCCGACTGGGTCAACAGTTGGGTCGATGCGCTGGTGACCAACTACGGCGATGTGTTCCGGCACATCTCCGATACGTTGCTGTGGGCCATCGTTAACCTGGAAGGTTTGCTGCGCGCAGCGCCCTGGTGGTTGATGTTGCTGATTGTCGGCGGTATTGCCTGGCATGCCACTCGCAAGTGGTTCACCACCGTCGTGATCGTCGGCCTGCTGTTTCTGGTGGGCGCGGTCGGGCTGTGGGACAAACTGATGCAAACCCTGGCGCTGATGATGGTGGCCACGGTGATTTCGGTGCTGATCGGCATTCCCCTGGGGATTCTGTCGGCCCGCAGCAACCGCCTGCGTTCGGTGCTGATGCCGCTGCTGGACATCATGCAGACCATGCCCAGCTTCGTGTACCTGATCCCGGTGTTGATGCTGTTCGGCCTGGGCAAGGTCCCGGCGATTTTCGCCACGGTGATCTACGCCGCACCGCCGCTGATTCGTCTCACCGACCTGGGCATTCGCCAGGTGGACGGTGAAGTCATGGAAGCGATCAACGCCTTCGGTGCCAACCGCTGGCAGCAACTGTTCGGCGTGCAACTGCCGCTGGCCCTGCCGAGCATCATGGCCGGGATCAACCAGACCACCATGATGGCCCTGTCGATGGTGGTGATCGCCTCGATGATCGGCGCCCGTGGCCTGGGTGAAGATGTACTGGTGGGCATCCAGACCCTCAACGTTGGACGCGGCCTTGAAGCCGGTCTGGCGATCGTGATTCTTGCCGTGGTCATCGACCGCATTACGCAAGCCTATGGTCGTCCACGGCATGAGGCGAGCAAATGACTACTGTCAGCAAAATTGAAGTCAAAAACGTATTCAAGATTTTCGGCAACCGCTCCAAGGATGCACTGGCGTTGATTGGCCAGGGCAAGAGCAAGGACGAGGTGCTGGCCGAGACTGGTTGCGTGGTGGGTGTGAACGACCTGTCCCTGAGCGTCGACACCGGTGAAATCTTCGTGATCATGGGGCTGTCGGGTTCCGGCAAGTCGACCCTGGTGCGTCACTTCAACCGGCTGATCGACCCTACCAGCGGTGCGATCCTGGTGGACGGTGAAGACATCCTGCAACTGGACATGGAAGCCTTGCGCCAATTCCGCCGACACAAGATCAGCATGGTGTTCCAGAGCTTTGGCCTGCTGCCTCACAAGAGTGTGCTGGACAACGTTGCCTACGGCCTGAAAGTGCGTGGCGAAACCAGGCAAGTGTGCGCCGAGCGTGCGCTGCACTGGATCGAAACCGTGGGCCTCAAGGGCTATGAAAACAAATACCCGCATCAACTTTCCGGCGGCATGCGTCAGCGTGTAGGCCTGGCCCGGGCGCTGGCGGCCGACACCGACATCATCCTGATGGACGAGGCGTTCAGTGCGCTCGACCCGCTTATCCGTGCCGAGATGCAAGACCAGTTATTGGAGCTGCAAAAGACCCTGCACAAGACGATCGTGTTCATTACCCACGACCTCGATGAGGCGGTGCGCATCGGCAACCGCATTGCGATCCTCAAGGACGGCAAGCTGATCCAGGTCGGCACGCCCCGCGAGATTTTGCATTCACCGGCGGATGAGTACGTGAACCGGTTTGTCCAGCGGCGGGTGGCGGTGGTTTGATCCGGTATTTGTGGTGGGTTGGCTGAGGCTATCGCAGGCAAGCCAGCTCCCACATTTGGAATGCGTTTCCCCTGTGGAAGCTGGCTCGCTTGCGATGAGGCCAGTGAAGCTGCACAACAATTGCGAATTTCATGAAGAGGTCAACGATGTCCCAGGCTGAAAAAATCATCATCGCCGACGCCCCGATGCGTTGGCAGGACGTGGTCGCCGTGGCTCGCCACGGTGCGA
The DNA here is from genome assembly GCF_013386655.1 of Pseudomonas sp. K5002. Taxonomy (NCBI): domain Bacteria; kingdom Pseudomonadati; phylum Pseudomonadota; class Gammaproteobacteria; order Pseudomonadales; family Pseudomonadaceae; genus Pseudomonas; species Pseudomonas sp. K5002. The sequence continues at coordinate 3,824 of NZ_JACARK010000602.1, forward strand.
TCCTCGAACTCTCGGGCCAGGCCTGGGCTCGCATCGACAATGCCCAGGCCATCGTCCAGCGCATCGTCACCAGCGGCGAGCGCGCCTACGGCATCAACACCGGCCTGGGTGCCTTGTGCAACGTGTCGCTCAAGGACGAACAACTGAGCCGGCTGTCGCGCAATACCCTGCTCAGCCATGCCTGCGGCGTCGGTGCGCCACTGAGTGTGGAGCAAACCCGCGCGATCATTTGTGCGGCAATCATTAACTACAGCCACGGCAAATCCGGCTTGCATCCGCAGGTGGTGCATTCGCTGCTGGGGCTGCTCAACCATGGCATCACGCCGCAAGTGCCGTCCCAGGGGTCCGTGGGTTACCTGACCCACATGGCGCACATTGGCGTCGCCTTGCTCGGCGTCGGCGACGTCAGCTATCGGGGTCGTATCGTTCCCGCACACCAGGCGCTGGCTGAAGAAGGTTTGCAGCCGGTAGTGCTCGGTGCCAAGGACGGGCTGTGCCTGGTCAACGGCACGCCGTGCATGACCGGCCTCAGCAGCCTGGCCCTGGCCGATGCGCACCGCCTGCTGCAATGGGCCGATGTGATCGGTGCCATGAGCTTCGAAGGCCAGCGCGGCCAAATCGACGCCTTCGACGAAGAAATCATCGCGCTCAAGCCGCACCCGGGCATGCAGCAAGTGGGCATCAACCTGCGCGCGTTGCTGGACGGCAGCGAAGTGATCGCCAGCAGCAAAGGCATTCGTACCCAGGACGCCCTGAGCATCCGTTCGATTCCCCAGGTGCACGGCGCGGCCCGCGACCAACTGGAACACGCCACCCGGCAGATCGAAACCGAACTCAACGGTGCCACCGATAACCCGCTGGTGCTCGGCACGCCAGACAGCTACCGCGTGGTGTCCCAGGCCAATCCCCACGGGCAGTCCGTGGCCCTGGCGGCAGACATGCTGGCCATCGCCATGGCCGAAATCGGCTCCATCGCCGAGCGTCGCCTGGACCGTCTGATCAACCCGCACGTCAGTGGTTTGCCGGCGTTCCTGGTGAGCAACCCCGGGGTCAACTCCGGGATGATGATCGTGCAGTACGTCGCCGCCTCGCTGTGCGGGCAAAACCGCCAGTTGGCGCAACCGGCGGTGCTCGACAACTTCGTCACCTCGGGCCTGCAGGAAGACCACCTGAGCATGGGCACCAACGCCGCGCTGAAGCTGTATTCGGTGCTGGAAAACGTCACCCAGATCCTCGCCATCGAGTACTTGCTGGCGGCCCAGGCGTTCGAGTTCCTCCAGGAGCAACGCTTCGGCGCCGGCACCGATGCCGCCTGGCGTTTACTGCGCGAACACGTCCCGGCCTACGACCAGGACCGCTGGCTGGCGCCAGACATCGCAGCCACCGCCGCGTTGCTCAAGGACGCCGATTTACTGCAACGCACGCTACCGAATTTGCACTGACCTTTTCCCAACAATAACCAGCGTGCCAAGCCGACTGATCCTCTAAAAGAGCACAGCGGCGGATAACGGAAGCATCCGGAGCGACTGGTAGTTAACAACACTCTCAAAAGGAGCATGAATGTGACTGCGCTAAACCTGATTCCAGGCCAACTGAGCCTTGCCCAACTGCGGGCCATCTACCAGCAGCCGGTAACCCTCAGTCTGGATGACAGCGCCTCGGCCCAGATCGAAGCCAGTGTCGCCTGTGTGGAGCAGATTCTCGCCGAGAACCGCACCGCCTACGGCATCAACACCGGTTTCGGCCTGCTGGCCTCGACCCGCATTGCCAGCGAAGACCTGGAAAACCTCCAGCGTTCCCTGGTGCTGTCCCACGCCGCCGGCGTCGGTGAGCCCATCAGCGATGCGCTGGTACGGCTGGTCATGGTGCTCAAGGTCAACAGCCTGAGCCGGGGCTTTTCCGGGATTCGCCGGCAGGTCATCGACGCGCTGATCGCCCTGATCAATGCCGAGGTCTACCCGCACATTCCACTGAAAGGTTCGGTGGGCGCCTCCGGTGACTTGGCACCATTGGCCCACATGTCGCTGGTGCTGCTGGGCGAAGGCAAGGCCCGCTACAAAGGCGAATGGCTGGAAGCTACCGAAGCGCTGAAAGTTGCCGGCCTGACGCCGCTGACCCTGGCGGCCAAGGAAGGCCTGGCGCTGCTCAACGGCACCCAGGTTTCCACCGCTTATGCATTGCGTGGGCTGTTCGAGGGCGAAGATCTGTTCGCCGGTGCCCTGGCCTGTGGCGCCCTGACGGTGGAAGCCGTGCTGGGTTCGCGCTCGCCGTTC
>NZ_JACARK010000603.1:0-2307 GCF_013386655.1 Pseudomonas sp. K5002
GGCCATCTGGGCCTGCGCGTTGGACCGATGATGGCCTCCCAGGACCTGCTCACCGTGACCCTCGAAGGCGTCGGTGGCCATGGCTCCATGCCGCACCTGACGGTCGACCCGCTGGTGGCCGCCGCCAGTATGGTCATGGCATTGCAGACCGTGGTGGCGCGCAATATCAATGCCCAGGAAGCCGCCGTGGTGACCGTCGGTGCCCTGCAAGCGGGCCAGGCGGCCAACGTGATTCCCCAGCAAGCACTGTTGCGTTTGAGCCTGCGTGCCCTGGATGCAAACGTGCGTGAACTGATGCTGGAGCGGGTCAAGGCGATCATCCTGACCCAGGCCGCGAGCTTCGGCTGCACCGCGCAGATCGAACATCGCCCGGCCTATCCGGTGCTGGTCAACCATCCCGAAGAAACCGAATTCGCCCGCCAGGTCGGCGTCGCCCTGCTGGGTGAAGATGCCGTCGACGGCAACACCACCAAGCTGATGGGCAGCGAAGACTTCGCCTGGATGCTGCAACGCTGCCCCGGCAGCTACCTGTTTATCGGCAACGGCGTGTCGCGGCCGATGGTCCACAACCCCGCCTATGACTTCAACGACGACATCCTGTTGACCGGCGCCGCCTACTGGGGCGCGCTGGCCGAGAGCTGGCTCAAGCCCGCCTGACGACCTCTTTTTTCTGCCGCTGGACCCTTTTCCGACTGGTTGAATGGAGTGTTCCCATGCAGGCTTCAAAACAAGGTGTATCCCGCACCCGCCAAGTGGTGGCGGCGGTGATCGGCAATGCGCTGGAATGGTATGACTTCATCGTCTACGGCTTTCTCGCCAGCATTATCGCCCGGCAGTTTTTCCCCTCGGAGGATGAATACGCCTCGCTGCTGATGGCCCTGGCCACCTTTGGCGTCGGCTTCTTCATGCGCCCGGTGGGCGGGATTCTGCTGGGCATGTATTCGGACCGCAAAGGCCGCAAGGCTGCGATGCAACTGATCATCCGGTTGATGACCATCTCTATCGCCCTGATCGCTTTCGCCCCGAGCTATGCTGCCATCGGCATGGGCGCGCCGATGCTGATCGTGGTTGCGCGCATGCTCCAGGGCTTTGCCACCGGCGGTGAATACGCCAGTGCCACGGCGTTCCTGGTGGAGAGCGCGCCGGCCCATCGCAAGGGCCTGTACGGTTCCTGGCAGTTGGTGGGACAGTGCCTGGCGGTGTTCGGCGGCGCGGCGATGGTGGCGTTGGTCACGCACTTCTTCGAGCCGCAAACCCTTGAAGTCTGGGGCTGGCGCCTGCCGTTCATCTTCGGCTTGCTGATCGGCCCGGTGGGCTTGTGGATCCGCCGGCACATGGAAGACCCCGAGGAATTTATCGAGGCACGCAAACAGGCCAAGGGTGCGGCGCCGAGCTTGATGGACGTCATCCGCGACCACCGCCGCAGCATCTTGGTTTCGATGGGCCTGGCCTGTGGTGCAACGGTGTCGTTCTACGTGGTGCTGGTGAACATGCCGACCTTTGCCCACAAGAACCTCGGCCTGCCGCTGGACCAGGTGTTGATGGTGCAGATGTTCGCGGTGGCGCTGATGACCGTGGTGATTCCGCTGTCCGGCCTGCTGTCGGACCGGTTCGGTCGGCGCCCGGTATTGATGGCGTTCACCCTGGCGTTTTTTGTGATGGTGTACCCGCTGTATGTGTGGGTCGCGGCGGCACCGTCCATCGAGCGTTTGCTGGTGATGCAGGTGATGTTGTGCACTGCCATCGGCGGCTTTTTCGGCCCGGCGCCGACGGCCCTGGCCGAGCAGTTTCCCATCGAAGTACGCTCCACCGGGGTGTCAGTGGCGTACAACGTGGCGGTGATGGTATTCGGGGGCTTTGCGCCGTTGATCGTCACCTGGCTCAGCAAGGTGCTGGGCACGCCGGTAGCCCCGGCATTTTATGTGCTGTTCGCTTGCGTCCTGACGCTGCTGGGCACTTACTGCATGCATGAGGCGCCACGGGCGAAACGACCGGCGCCGTTTTCCAGCGAGGTGAAACCTTGAGTATTGTTGAACTGGATGCCATCGAACTGTCTCGGGCGATCCATGCGCGGCAGGTGTCCTGCCATGAAGTGATGCAGGCGTATCTGGCCCAGGTCGAACGCTTCAACCCGACGGTGAATGCGCTGGTCTCGCTGCGCTCCCATGAGGACGTGCTGGCCGAAGCGGCGCAGCGTGATCGCGAGTTGGACCAAGGCCAATCCCGTGGCTGGATGCACGGCATGCCCCAGGCGATCAAGGACCTGGCGGCGACCCGGGGCCTGCGCACCACCCTCGGTTCGCCGCT
>NZ_JACARK010000604.1:0-791 GCF_013386655.1 Pseudomonas sp. K5002
CGGTGGCGGCGGGGCTGGGGATCAGCCTGTTGCCGGTGCGGGTGGTGCAGCCCGGGCACGTGGTGTTGGGCGCGGACAGCGGTTTGCCTGCGGTGCAGGGCGTGCGGCTGGCGCTGTATGGCCGTAACGGCCTTGGTGCGGCCGGGCAGGCGTTGCTACGCCAATTGCAGGATTTGTGTGCCGGTAATCCACGCTGAGCCATGCCTTCAGTGAATATTTTGTATGCCTCAAAAGCATTGAGATTTTTCCCCTCGGCGCCAGGCCGCGCAGGACGTGGCTTCGGCGTATCCGGATGTTTCGGTTATTCAATTTAGATCTATCTATAACTTTAAAGATTACTTTAAGAGATAAGCGTCTGCCCCCGATGATTCAGCCCTCGACGGCCGCCAAGGCAGGCCCGTCGGTTTTTTTGCTTAAGACCGCAGGGGAGTTAATCAATGGGCAATGTCCAGACCGCCGCCAGTGCACAAGAGGCGCAGTGGCGCCACGCACCGGGTGGTGAGTTGGTCGACCTTGGCCGGCCGCATCGCGCGCCGTTGGGGCAGTTGCGTACGCAGAAAACCCCGAAGGGTGTGTTGAGTCGGCGTGAAGCGATCCTGTTGGGGATTCTCGCGCTGGCCTTGCATGGCGCGGTGATCTATTGGGTCAGCCAGAAGCCAACCCCGGTGCTGCCGATTGTGCCGCCGGAAATCCCGCCGATGACGATCGAATTTTCCCAGCCGGCACCGCCGGTTGTGGAGCCGCCACCGCCTGTACCGCCACCGCCGCCGCCACCGGTTGTCGAGCCACCG
>NZ_JACARK010000605.1:0-3327 GCF_013386655.1 Pseudomonas sp. K5002
CCGGCGGCACGGGCGGCCAATGCCGGCACATTACCGCCTTCGCGAAACAGCCCCGGCAGCTCGTGATCGTAGTGGTGATGGCCCAGTTGACGAGCCTCCTGCAAGGTCGAGACCGGCAGGCCGTCGGCGGCGAATTCGTCGCCCAGCCAACCGAGTTTGTAGGCGATGCCGGAGGCGGTCGGTACCGGGCAGCGGGTAAACCAGATCTGCTCAAGCGCAGGCTTGGGCAGGATCGCGGAAAGGGTCATGGGCAGCTCCATTGAATTGGGCAAGGCAGTCCATGGGGGTATTGCAGAGGCCGTGCCAATTGGCCAAAGCCCCGGTTTGCAGGGCTTTGGCGCAAAGAGTCGAAGTACTGTTGCTGGCCTGTCAGCAGCGCTGCTGCTGGCCCAGCAGTCACCCGTTCGCCACTGCTGCCCCAGCAACACTCCGTTATCGCAGGCCCCGCCAGGGGTGGTTTTCGGCATTGGCGCAGAACTTGCTCAAGGCACCTTCAATGCCCGACATCCAGCGCAATCCCCTGTAGGAGCTGGCGTGCCAGCGATGGTGGTTAACGATGACGTGTACTGACGGGTTTACGCGGTGCACTTGAGTCCATCGCTGGCAAGCCGGCTCCTGCAGAGGGGCTTAAACACACGGGCCAAATCAGGGGAAGAAACTATGAGTACGTTCGAACAGGTACCGGTACGCCAACTGCACAGCGAGGCCGAAGCCATTGCCGCAGCCAAGGAGATCGCCGTGGAGATCGCCGCGATTGCCGCCGACAGCAGCCAGAACGGCCAGTTGCCGTGGCGCCAGGCGCAACTGCTGTCCCAAAGCGGCCTGACCGCCATCGGTGTGCCCAAGGCATTCGGCGGGCTGGGGGCCTCGGTGCAAACCATCGTCGAAACCGTGCGCCTGGTCTCGGTGGCCGATGGTGGTGTGGGCCAGTTGCTGCAGATTCACAACGTGATGCTGCGGGGCATCTTCAACGGCTATACGGATGCGGTGCGTGATCGCCTGGTGGCCGATGTGCTGGCCGGCAAGCGCTTTGGCAACGCCCTGGCGGAAGTCGGCGGCAAGAACAAGTTCGCCCTCAAGACCCGCGTCGAGCGGCGTGCAGATGGCAAGCTGGTACTCAATGGCAGCAAGTTCTACTCCACCGGTTCCTACCTTGCCGAATGGATCTCCCTGACCGCGGCCTCGGATGACGGCGGCGCCGGCGTGCTGCTCAACCGCAACGCACCGGGCCTGACCCTGGTGGATGACTGGGAAGCCTTCGGCCAGAAAAACTCGGTCAGCGGCACGGTGAATTTCGACAATATCGAGCTGGATGAAGACTTCGTTTCGAAGCGCAAGGGCCCGATGAAACGCACCGGCCTGACCTTCCCGCAGATCCTGCATGCGGCGATCGATACCGGGATTGCCTCGGGCGCGCTGACCGCGGCGGTGGAGTACCTCAAGCACAACGCCCGGCCCTGGGTGGAAAGCGGCGTGGACCACGCCAATGAAGAGCCGCACATCATCAAGCAGATCGGCGAATACGCGGTGGCCCTGCGTGCAGCCGAGTCGCTGTTGCGGGATGCGGCGCGGGTGTTCGACGCACATGAGCTGGACCCGGAGAACAAGGAACTGCAGGACGAATTGATCCTGTCGGTGGCCACGGCACGGGCGCATTCGGACAGTGCTTCGTTGAAGATCTCCAGCGATATTTTCTCGTTGCTGGGGGCCAGTTCGTCGCTGAGCAAATGGAACCTCGACCGGTTCTGGCGCAACGCCCGGGTGCATACCACCCACGACCCGATTCGCTGGCGCTTGCACCATGTGGGCAACTACTACCTGAACGGGATTGATCCGGGGGAGTACACGGCGATCCTCAATGCCAAGGAAACCCAGGGCGCTACCACTCGCTAGACCAGCCCAACACATCCCTGTGGCGAGGGGGCTTGGTCCCGCTGGACTGCGCAGCAGGCCCTGTTTTTGGGGTCGCTTCGCAACCCGGCGGGAGCAAGCTCCCTCGCCACAATTTGGGAAGGATCGATAAACCCAATGAGCTTTTCATGATCGAAAAACACCCCCTTCTGCGCAGCCTGGCGATCTACCGTGAAATGCCCTGGCGCTTCGCTCTGGTCGCCGGGCTGTTCGTGGCCATCAACCTCGGCCTGGTCTGGCAACAATGGCTGATCGGCCATGCGGTCAACGATGTCAGCGCCGGTCGCGCAGTGATCCGCCACGCCGACGGCAGCCTCGATGCCAGCCTTGGCTGGCACTGGCTGTGGCTGATGCTCGCCGTGGCCCTGGGCCGTGGCGCGCTGCAATACGCCGCCAGCGTCATGTCCCTGGTGCTCAGCCAGGAACTGCTGACGCGCCTGCGCGAACGCATCCTCGCCCAGGTGCAAAGCCTGCACCTGGGTTATCACTGGCAGCACGGCATGGGCGAGATGATCACCCGCACCACCCGCGATGCCGACAAGGTACGTGACGCGCTGATCACCTTCTGGCGCCAGGTGGTGGAAACCCCGCTGGTGGTGTTGGCCACCGTGGGTCTGTTGAGCTGGTACAACCCGTGGCTGGGCTTGGTACCGCTGCTGCTGACCGTCACCGGACTGTGGATTTTCGTGCTGCAAACCGAACGCCTGGTTGAACTCGACCGCAGCGTCGGCGCGGCCTACGACCGCGTCAACCAGGACCTCAGTGAAGGCATCGGCGGGGTGCGGGTGATCAAATCCTTTGCCCTTGAGCAGAGCCGTATCCAGGGCTTTTCCGAACAGGTTGCAGTGTTCGCAGGCTTGGCCCGCCAGGCGCTGGCCTATTCCAGTTCACGCATTCCGCTGCCCCAGGCCGTGGTCGCCCTCGGCCATGTGTGGATCCTGGTCTACGGCGCCCACCTGGTGGCGGCCGGTCAGTTGGGCATCGGTGAACTGGTGACCTCGCTGCTGATCGCCACCACCCTGGTATTTCGCATCGAAGGCATTGGCCGGGTGATGCAAACCTTCGCCGATGCCCGGGCCAGTGCCGAACGTATCTGGCAACTGCTGGACGCCCCCGCAGCGATACGCAGCGGCAGCGCCACCCTGCCCGCTTCGCCCCTGGGGTTGCGCCTGGAGCACGTCAGTGTCAGCGCTCCCGGCGGTGGGCGGGACATTCTGCATGACTGCTCGCTGGCCCTGGTGCCCGGCGAAATTGTCGCGTTGGTGGGCGCCACCGGCACCGGGAAAAGCCTGCTGGCCAGCCTGTTGCCACGCCTCACTGATGTGAGCACCGGGCGCGTGCTGCTGGGCTATGACGGCGCTGGCTGGCAAGACATTCGCGAACTTGACCTCGGTGCGTTGCGCCAACGGGTGCACG
>NZ_JACARK010000606.1:0-16128 GCF_013386655.1 Pseudomonas sp. K5002
TGGTGGCCTTCCGCTTTATCAGCGGCCTGCCCCACGGCGCCTACTTCGGCATCGCCGCCGTGGTCGCCTCCAGCATGGTGCCCAACGACAAACGCGCTGGCGCCGTCGCCCGCGTGATGATGGGCCTGACCCTGGCCATGCTGCTCGGCAACCCCATCGCCACCTTCCTCGGTCAACACTTTGGCTGGCGCTCGGCGTTCGCGCTGGTCAGTGCTATCGCCATGTGCACCATCGCGCTGGTCTGGCAATTCGTACCGGATCGCCACGACGAACCCCGCAGCGACCCGCGCAAAGAACTGCGCGCCTTCACCAAACCGCAGGTGTGGATGGCGTTGTCCATTGGCGCTATTGGTTTTGCCGGGATGTTTTGCGTGTTCAGCTACCTGGCGCCGACCATGCTCGAAGTGACCAAAGTCTCGCCACAGTGGATCCCCTTCGGTCTGGCCGCGTTTGGCGTAGGCGGCATCATCGGCAACATCGCCGGCGGCAAGCTGTTTGATCGCCTGCAATTTCGCGCAGTGGGCTGGATTATGGTGTGGTCGATGGCCGTGCTGATCTTCTTCACCTTCGCCGCGAGTTCGCTGTGGAGCGTACTGCTGGGCATCGGCCTGGTCGGCACCATGATCGCCATGGCCGCGCCGCTGCAAATCCGCTTGATGGACATTGCGCATGAAGCACCGAGCCTGGCGGCGGCGTCCAACCACGCGGCGTTCAACCTGGCGAATGCGCTGGGGCCGTGGTTCGGTGGGATGGCGATTACGGCGGGGTATGGGTGGACCAGCACGGGCTACATTGGCGCGGCTACGGCGCTGGTAGGCTTGGGCATCTACCTGATCGCCCGACGTATGAAAGGCGGTCACTAAAGCCCTCCCACGATCCAATGTGGGAGCGGGCTTGCTCGCGAAAGCGGTGGGTCAGTCACTGAGTAAATGACTGCCCCACCCGCTCAGTCAGTCATCATGCATCAACCCCGAACCATACTCCCCGTAACTACTCCCCAGCGCGTTGCCGCCAAAATTCATCTTGGCGGCCTTGCTGGGGCTGTGGTCGCCAAAGGCTTGGCATCCCCCTGAATAACAAGGGTCGCTACTCAGGTCGCTACTCATGCCCGATGAACCCGACGAACAAGCGGCCAAGAGCAACGTGCCTGCGACCATCACGACTTTGACGAGATTGGAGATCATTTTTTCAGTTCCCTTTGGGCTTATGGGCTGAGCGTAGGCCTCAATGCCGGTGAGAATTATGAAACTTTGCCGTAGGACAGGATCGGTTCAGGTTGATGTCGTTTTGGCGACGAATTATCCCGGCACATATTCTGATTGGCGATATCAACAGTTAGCCCCTACATATTAAAGCCGACCAGGCATCAATTCAGATGAACCTGCGGCCTACGTAGAGGGAAGCTCAAGTAATGGCTAAAGACGAAAAAACCAGTGAAAGCGTCGCTTCAAAAGCAGCCAAGCTGCTGGCGGATCCCACCACTCCGCCGGATGTGAAATCTGTGGCGGCTTCGGCGCTGACTCAGGCGCCCGACAAAAAGAAGAAATAAGCTGAAAACCGTGCCAGGGTGGCTGGAGCTCTGGCACTGGCCACCACGGCACCACGCCCATTCCTGTTAAACTGTCCGCCCTTCGCCTTATCCATCTCAGATCCTAATGTCCTCACCTATAGCACCAACGCCATCGTTCTCCCGTCGCTTCTCCGTTGCTCCGATGATGGATCGGATGGACCTACTCTTATCCCCCAGCAAATAAAGGACCAAACGCCTCTTCCCCATCTCTCGTACCTCCTACGTACCACCAACCTATACCCCATTCCTGCGCCTCCCCTCAGTTCAGCCGCTCTAGCAAAATTTAAGCATCCATTTTCAGCTCCAATCACGAGCACTATCGCAGCCGAGTTTTCAGATTTCATCGTAAGCTTCCCAAGCTGATACCGAGGGTTGGACTCCCTTCAGCCGCTCCACTATTTTCAAGGCTTCCAGGAGTATTGGGGTAACGACAGCAAAAGCTGGTGACAGTTACGCGATTTGTGTGAAAGCGCCAGCCTGGCCCCCTCCCCCTGCAATACCCGGTTTTCATGTTGACCCCTAGCAAAAAGGTAATTTTGGTAATTTCCTTTTTTATTCGATATAAAACTCAATAAAAACAAATACTTGAGTTGATTCATGAAGGTAATAATAGGGTAAGTAATAGGTTAGAAAATTACCTTTAACCTTAGTAATTCCACCCCCTTACGAAACCCTTTAAAATCAGGCACTTGATAGAATATTACCTCCAGCCTTACCAAATATTACCTTCTGAGGTAATACATCAAAGCCCCGGTTTACAAGGGCTACAGCCCCTTCCCCGCGTCGCCTTACCAAAATTACCCTTTCCCCGCCCTCGTCCTGAAATTGGCCTTTCCGGCTACGCTGCTATGCTTCCATTTTTCCGAATGGAGTCGAAGCCATGGCCAGCGAGTATTCCCTCCCCATAGTCCTCGAAAAGATCTACGAAAATCAGTTAGCCTTGGAAGCAGCGATCATGGAGCTGACGCTACTGGCTGAACAACAAGGCTTCGGTGATGCCGGCGACAACGCCCGTTCGGCCCTGGATCAAATTGGCGAGAACGCCGGTTTTATTAAACAAGGCTTGGCGCGCCTGAAAGCGGTGGAAAAGGACTGATTGATCGATCCTCCAAAACTACAAATCTTCCTCTCTGGGCAGACATGCACCTGGAGTTGATTTCCTATCAACTGAAGTAATCAATGCTCGTTGGCACAACCCTGTAGTCACGCGACACCACGGGAAAATTAGACTTATCTTCCGTATATATCCTCCGCTGACGTGGACACCCTAAACTGCTGGCGCTTGCCCTCACGATGATGGATCGTGATGTACTTACACCAGCCCCCTTGAATTTCGCGCAATGTGGAGCCCCCCCCTGACTCGTACCACGGTTAAAACAGTGAGTGCCATATGTGGTCAAACGTAAAATTTTGAGTAAGAATCGTTTCTTGATTTCACTCTGCCGCTCCACTCAAGGAAAAATACGAAAGGATTTCTCTACTGATTAGATTTCACACATGACGAAGCTCGCTACACTATAACTCTAGAAAAGTCAAAAATATTTCACCTCCAAACCAAAGCATCCAAGGATTGAAACCAGCACTATGAATGAAAGAAACGTTTACAAAGTAATTTCAAGCGTTGAAGGAGTAAGTAACTTTCACGAGCGTGAAACTCAAAGCTCAGCGGAAGATATCGTTTACTATGAATTCGGCTTCGATTTTTCAGATATGAAATTTTTCGGGACGCAGATTACAAGCCCGTTATTTACACTTAACAGATTTAACCTATTATTTAGATACACCTTAAAAAAAGAAACTACAAAAGGAAATATTCTAGAAGCACTTAACCAATACAACCTAAGCAGACCACTTATCAAACTAGTTCTCACCGAAATGACCGGAAAGAAAATTGAAGTCAAATTCTCGTCAGACTTCATAAGTGATGACGCTATGATTTCGGGAGCTCAAATAGTTCCAATTATAAATATAATGGCACCAAGCCCTGGAGACTTTGTAACATTCTTGTCCAAAAAGAAGATCTCCCTAAATCATACGTGAGGCTGCGACGTGAGCATTCTCAATATTTTATTCGCCTGTATTTCCTCACTTGTATATTTTGGAATTTTTTACGAGTTCAAGGAGCTAGCAAAAACTTACGACTGGGCTTATAACGTAGGGGTGCCGTGCCTTGTCGCAGCCACCTTGCTACTAAACTATATTAAAGACAAAATATCTGAGAGAGATCCGACAAGTAAACTACACAAGGTCACAACAGAGCTTAAAAACCTTAAAATCACTCATGACACTACCAACAATGAAATAAAAACCAATCATGAAAAAGAGTTAAGAGACAGCAACGCAAAATACGACCATCAAATTTTAGAGTTAAGAAAAGAAATCTCTTCTCTCCATGGTAAGTTAAGCATTAAGGACACAATGATACATGGATTCAGAAGCGGTATAACAAAAAATCTATTAAAGCATGGAAGCAGTCAAGAATTTTTTACATATGCGCAAAATCTGGCTGCCAAAATTAATTCCGACCTAGACTTCAACACTCTAGCGCCTGTATTAACACCAGAAACAATGAAATACATTGACATCTGTCAATAACGAACTAATTCGCGCGAATAACGTCGTATTCATCACATAATGATAGGGCGTCATTCGCGCAAATAGGAGACAACAGCATAATTGACCCTGATTTTTCTTAAATCAACCTCCCCCCTCTCAAACTCTTGATGAACACTTATGGACACCAGCGTTCCAAGCTGATGAGGGGGGGGGTCGATCCCCTTCACCTGCTCCACTATTTTCAAGGCTTCCAGCAGTGCATGTACATGACTGCAATCAGTTGTGGACCGTATTGGGGGCCACTTGTTAGATCTGCCTGCCCAGGGCTGTAGCGCACCAAGCGCCATTTCTGCTCCTGCGAGAATCAGTCCCATAAGAGTCCCCCAACCCTAAGCGTGAAATGAATTTTCCGGCTGGAGTTTAAAGTGAGGATTAAATGTCTTTTTTCTTCTCACATCTCTAAAAATTAGATAGAACAAGACCTTCAGCACTTTTTCGAAATCTCTTTTTTCATCACCTGTGCTATTTTTGAGACTATCAGGAGGGGGATTTACCCTCACCTCTCAACTCATGATCTATATAGCATTATATTTAATACCTATAAATACCCCACATGGCGTCTAAAGCATCAGGTGAAGCTCCTGTCTACAATGGCTGTAAAGCATCCAGGCCGTCGTTTAACTCAGGATGGCCAAAAATAGCCACTTTTGTCGCACACGTGAAAACGCCGGCAGCACAGCTCGTTTTTTCCATTCAAGTATCAGCGGCTTCCTCCTTCGTTTTTCTTGGCCCGACTGTGAAACGCTGCAATCAGCCGCCGAGCCCCGTTCTATCAACACTTCGCGGGATTCAGTGCCTTCCCGCACACAGCAAAATCCCGCTCAAAAAAGATCGCTCCTATTTTTAAAAAAACACCGAAACCCTTGTTTTAAAAGTTTTCGCCCAATGAAACCCGAGGCTCCAGCCTTGACCCGCTAGTGAGCGTCTGTAGCGCAGTTGTGCAACCGGACTGCATTTCTTTGCAAAACCTTGCACAAAGGGATACGACCGAACACCGGTAAAGCCCCACAGCGCGCCCGGGCTACAGGATTGCTTGCACTACATCTGAATTTGCATAAAAAATTGACGCAAATCCCGTCGGCGGGAGGGGGATAAGTGCTTTTTCTGGCAGTTTTTTCTTCTCCCACCCATTTTCGCGGCTGCGTGACCAACCTCGCATTTCGTCGGGCCGAAGTACGAAAAGTCGCCTCACAGATATACTGTTCATAAATACAGTGCTCTATGGGCAACGATGATGAACGAGAAAGATTTTGAAATGATAGCGGATCGTACCGACGCGATTGCGATGTGGTATTCAATACTCCGTGATGAGGCAGCACTGCTTGCGAATCCGGGAGGCCATCACAAAGCTCTGCTCACCCTAGCTCACGCACTGCAGCGGGATCAGCTCATCGATCGAGACGAGTTCAGCGAACTCCTTGAACATGCTGATGGGGCTCTGGCCTATGCGGTAGAGGCGCTGTATGAGAGCCAACCTAGCGACTGGTCAGGGGCAGAGACATGCAAATGCTCGTATCCCCTATGCGACGTCACGGCGTTGCGCTGACACCCAGGGAGCGGCGGAACTATCAGGCGATAAAAGGCAATGTCATGGTCAATTCAGAGAACAACGCCGAGCTTGGTCGAAGCGCAAATGTGGCAAGGCTGGAAGTCGGCATGCCGCTTGAGCATGATCCGCTCCCACGACTACTTGACGCTACACTCGCAGGTATGGCTGTGACAGGCTTTGTGTTGAGCGGGATTGAGTATATTGATGGCTGCGCCTATGCACAGTCCTGGTGGTGCAGGGAGGAATAACAACCACTTTATATGCGCTGCTGCAAAACTTCTTAAACAATAAAATTAGATGCGAACACCATATTCATCGCAGAAACAAGGAACAGTTTGATGCTTAAGCCACTAATAAAAGAGGTAAGCGTAAATGAAAGTGAAAGAACATTAGCCCGAATTGCGGAAAAAACATTCTTTAGCCTGTGGAGCTATCCAAGTCTATTTAGGGATGTCGACCGCGGCAAAGAGCTTGTGGATCTCACTGTATTCTTTAACAATACACTCATACTATTTTCAGACAAAGGACATGTTGCCTTTCAAAGCGATCGTCCAACTGCTATCGCATGGAGTAGATGGTACAGGGGCGCCATCAAGGAATCTGCAAAACAACTACATGGTGCTGAGTCCTTTATTCGAAACCATCCAAATAGAATATTCTTAAATCAAAAATGCCAAGATCCATTCCCCTTCGACATATCAAGCCCCGACCTAAAAATTCATTTGGTGTGCGTAACGCGAGGAATAGGAAAGGCAGCAAAAGCATATTTTGACGCAATCGAACCGGGCAGCAGTGGAACTCTTGCTTGCGTTTTCCCACTAACCGAGAAGGAGATTCTGGAGAGACCATTCTTAGTAAACGACATAGATCCAAAAAAAACCTTCGTTCACGTATTTGACGAAACAGCAATCGATCTATTACTTACAGAACTGGCAACACCAACAGATTTTATTTCATATTTAAAATCAAAGGAGAATGCAGTAAGAAACCTTAAACTAAGAACTGCTGGCGGTGAAGAAGACATATTAGCCCTTTATTTGCAGGAAACCGATGCAAATGGATACGGCATGATAAAAAATCCAAGGGAAGATTATTCCATCCCATTTAGCATTCATGAGACAGAGTGGAAGATTTTCCGAAAGTCCCCGTTCTACGCACTACACTATGCTCAGGTAAAGGCAGGTAGAGGATGGAACACTATCTTGAAACGCTTTTCTGACTGCATTGTAGATGCGACGGTCGGGGAGGCACATGATCGCCCACTACTTGAGCATGCAAAAGTGATTCAGGCATTAGCCTCTGAGAACATGCTATCTCGATCATACTTGGGAGAACAGTTATTTGAGAAATATGAGGCGGTAGAAGAGTTTGCCCGATCAGCCCGACTTGTTAAGTCCCTATGCGCTCCAGGCCGAATGTATGTTTTTCTATTCTTTCCGTGGGACGAAGACTACGCAGACTACGAAGAGTACCGCAGCGAAAGGGTCATGTGCATGCAACTTTACGCGTTGGTGGCGCAGTACAAGTATCCCGAAACAAAAGAAATGATTGTCTTTGGCTCCGCCACTAAAGGTGCCACACCTGGCTCAGAAACCATATTGGCTTTTGACGTTTCATATCCGTTAACGCCTGAAGAACGCGCTGACGCGCAAAAAATCATGCAGAGTCACGATATTTTAAATGACACTACTCAAAGAACAATCAAACGCACCGACATAGATTTTAACATTGGAAGAAATGACAAGTGCCCTTGTGGCTCAGGATTGAAATATAAGAAGTGCTGTGCATGAGTAAGCTACAAAGTGACCGCCCCTAACTCTGCTGACAACAAGGCCGCTTTAGTAGCGGCCCCAGTGAACCCCGCCGCATTGGTCGGAACCGGAGTTTGTCCGTGCGTATGCGCTGCGATTTGGGAGTTCATATCCCCCACTAGGTCGAGCAAATCTCCGAGTACTCGCAACACATTAATACCCTCGGATCCGATCCAAGTTTTGGGGGACTTCATGCTCTGGCTGACCGCCGCCACACTCTTACGCAGCCCCTGAATCCTTTCCTCCATGTCGCCACCCACCGTGGCGTTGTGCTTCTGCCCCACCACCAGATTCAAGTCCCGCCCGGTCGCTTGGTGTAAGTCATCCACCGCCGCCAGGCTCGCAGAACCGCCCGAGAGGAGCTTGAGCGCGCCCAGGGCTTCAAGCGTCTTGATGCCACCTACCGATTCGGTTGAATGGTCGTCCACGCTCCTGGTGTGGCTCTGGAACCGCTCGGTGTTGCCCATAGCCTCCACTTCCCGCTCGATTGCCTTGTCCAGGATCTTGCCATCAGTCTGGCGCAGCCAGTTGCCGTCGGCGTCGACGCGCTGCTGACATGCCTCGCTGTGCTGCCACACTTGGTCACCCTTCGGGACGCTGGGCATGCTCAAACCGTGGGGCAGAATCGTTTGGATATAAGGCTTGTGCGGCAGGCCATAGGCAAAACACACCACAACCTGGGTGCCTTCCTCGGGGAATGCGTAAATGCCCATTTCCTCGCCACCGGTGGGCAGCGGCAAAGGCACGCCGGCCAGGATCGGCAGCTTGGTGTCTGGCTCGCCGTCCGGCCCCATGACCTCGATGTCGACCGCGTAGCGTGGGCGGAAGTCGTCGCAGATGCCGGCGCCGGCGGGTGCATCGGCCACGGCGACAACCCGGGCAAAGCGTGGCAGGTGGTAACCGCCGATGAGTTCGGGGAATTGTCGTTCTACGCTGCGGCGGATTGCGTCGTCCATCGGATGGCCATCTGGTTGTCGATGAGCGCGACACTGGTGATGCGCTCGCCGTGGTTGATTGTTGCACCTGGTCGCAACCCGGGAAGGGCTGCAATCATCGCGCTTTGGTTGCCCTGGTAGTCGTCGAACAGTTCCACCGGCAGCTGCAGCGGCGAGCGAATGCCAAAGAAGCTGTCAGCCCAACTGCCCACGAACACTTCCCCGTCACCCTGCTGCTGCCAGATGAAGTCGGGGATGTTGAAAACCCGGGCCAGACTGTCCATGGCCTGATAGCCGGCGGCCAGGCTGTAGAAAAACGGCGCCTTGACGCTGGCATACGGCTGCTCCGGGACGCGGAAGCGCAAACCGGTGTGCTGGCCGATCTCGACCAGGACGGCGCGCAGGTCAACGTGACGCAGGTTCAGCGGCAGCGGGTTGGCCAGGATCGCGGCCAGCTCGCGACAGAACAGCACCTGCTGGGTGCTGCTGGCCGTGCTGCTGCGCTCGACGTAGCCAATGAAGTGTCGCTGCAGCGTGCTGCTGTTGTAGCCGATATCGAGTGTCACCAGCCCCTTGACCGGCGCAGTAGCCTGGATCGTGAACGTCGCCCGACCTGGGCTTTTCGCATCCAGCCGGACTTCGTTTTTGACCAGGACATATGGCACCCCGCTGATGGTCAATTCCTTGTGCAGCTTCATGCCTTGGGACTCCCGCCTAACCAGGTATCCACCTTTTTCAGCGTCGCTTCAAAGCCAGTCAGTTCCTCGGGCCCACCTTGTATGTCGCCACCGGTACCGCCGACCGCGCCGCCCGGGCCAGACTGCGCCGTGACCGCGTTGCCAGATCGGCGCCCTTCCACTTTTTCCGGGTTGGAGAGCTTTTCGGTCAGGGTGAACTGGATCAGCCAGCCGCGTAGGTTGTCGTCTTCCCGGGCGCTCACGCCCTCGGTGAATGTCACCTGGCGCATGCCAAACGCGGCGGCGGTGTCGTTGACGATCCGGTACGTCTTGAGCTGGCCACCGCCGGCGGTTGCTTCCACCAGGCGCATCAGGTCGCGCAACTGCACCTGGTCAACAAAAGGAATCATCAGGCTGACAGTCAGGGTTTTGGGCTTGAAGCCCTTGTGCCCCTTATCGGTGTTGCTGGTCTGGCCTGACAGATCGTCGCTTTCAATCCGCAGGTTGCCGGTGACCTTGAGGTTCTTCCCGCGCACCTCTTGCCCGTCGAGTAGCAGCGTCATAGGCCCACCAGTTCACGAACAAAGCTCAGACCCTGCTCAGATCCCACCAGCAGCGCGCCGACGCACAGCACCCACTCATGCCCCGGGGGATCACCGGCCAACAGTGCCTGGCGCAGCTCAGTGGCGTTGCCCGGGCCGATCAGGCGCGCGCGCATGCTGCTATCAGCGTTGCCGCCAGCCAGCAGGGCTTTCAGGTCGGCCAGCTGCTGGTCACGGCCCTGTTGCTGGGCTGCCTTGCGGCTGGCCAGGTCAGAGAGTGCAGCCATGGGCGAGCTGTCGGCGGCGTAGCTTTCCAGGACGGCAATCTGGCCGGCCATGGATTGCTGGGCGGCTTTGACCACTGTGCAGCGCTCCAGGGGAAGCGACTGCCAGCGCGGTAAGGTGCCGGCGGCGGGGATCTCCCACTTTTCCGTCTCCAGTTTCGACAGGTGCCGCGCTCGGCGTTCGGTTCGCACCAGGTCAGGCATCGGCAGCAATGCGTTGAAGCGAGCCAGGCTGTCGGCCAACTGATCGAAACGAGTGGCAAGGAACAGGAGGCACAGCGCGTGCTGGGGAGCGTCGGGCCGGCCTATGTCGCTGACATCCACCAACTTGCCAGCAAGGTGCTGCAGCAAGTTCGGTGCAGACAGAAAACGCTGGTAGCCGCGGCCCTGACCAACTCCACTTTGAAACGGCGTCACCACCAGGCAGGCCGGGGCCTCGCCCATTTGGTCAGCGAGTGCGGCACGACCTGCAGCGATTGCGCCCTGGGCAGCATCACCCACCGGCCCCGGGTTGGTCGTGGTCTTGCCATTGAGGTCCGACAGGCGTTTGGCGGTGCTGGCCAGCTCGCCCCCGGCAAGGTTCTGCGCGGCGGAAAGCTGGCCCATCCATTGGGTAGCCTGTTCTGGCCAGCGCATTTTCACTGCGTCCCAGGTCATGCCGGCGGCGTCCACTTGATGGCCCTCATCACCTTGAGCTTTTTGTCCTTGAGCGCGGTGGCCAAGTCCTGCTTGAGGTTGTCGGCGTGCTGCAACGCGGCCTGCTTGAAGCGCACCAGGTCCTGGCCCACCAGGTGCAGTTGGGCAGCCGTATGGGGGCGAAAGCCTTTCACCTGGTAGGCGTCGAAACAGGCAAAGCTGGCGTCCAATCCGCTCAGTACCATGCCTGTGAGGTTGATTTGATCGTCCATCTGGCTGGCGTAACGGTGGGGTTCGCCCAGGGCACTGGAGACGAATCCGCTTTCAATATGGCGATTGCACCCGTCGTTGACCTCTACCAGCTTTTGGTCATACAGCGACGCTAGGATTGCAGCGATATCGTCTACCCATTCGCCGTTCTTCCAGACCTGATCGGGCCCCGGCTTTTTGGTGGTGTAGCCGCTTGGGATCGGACCCACACCGGTGACCGTCAACGGTTCACCGGTGGCGGTGCTGTAGACAATCAAGCCGTCGAAGTAATCGACAAGAACCCACTTACCGTTGCTCCAGCAGGCGCCTTTGTTGGCCGGAATCTTCGGCGGCGCGACCTCTACACACCCGCCAGGAATCAGAAACACGCCGGGTTCCTGGGGCGATTCGTCGGCCTCTGTGGTGCCGATATAGAGGCCCAATTGATTGGTTTGATAGACCGTTTTGGTTTTCATGCTGGGCCTCAGTACTTGATGCAATAAATCATGGCAACGCTGACCGGGCGCGACTCATTGCCCCCGGATGCGTCGACGGTGATGGTGTGGTTATGCGCGCCTGCAACGGGGCCGGCAGCCGTCGGATTCGGGCCCACCGAGTAGTGGCCGCCACCTTG
Source organism: Pseudomonas sp. K5002 (assembly GCF_013386655.1). Classification (NCBI taxonomy): domain Bacteria; kingdom Pseudomonadati; phylum Pseudomonadota; class Gammaproteobacteria; order Pseudomonadales; family Pseudomonadaceae; genus Pseudomonas; species Pseudomonas sp. K5002. Next base: position 11,504 of record NZ_JACARK010000606.1, read on the forward strand.
GTTAGTGGCAATGTTCACCAGAATGGGGTACATCCCGTGGCTGTGCGCCCCCTGGACATCACTCGACGCACTGTGACTGTGGGCTGCGTTCTGGCTGCCTTGGAAGGTGCCGAAAACCCGACCTGGATCTAGCCCTCGCCCCTCATCTAAGCCCCGAACAAATACACCGCGCAGGTCAGGCAGGTTGAAAGTAGTAGCGCCGTCACCCGCGCCGTAATACGTACCGATCTGCGCAAAAAGGGCAGCGAAGGCGACCCGCGAGATTGCAGCGCCGTTCGCCTTGATATAGCCGGTCGGAATCGACGTTGTGGCGAAAGCCATAATGGCGCCAAGGGGCACGATGCTGCTGGGATTCAAATTTCCCGAGTGCCATACCTCACGGGTCGGAGTCCATGTCCCCGAATTATTCACTGATCGAATGAGCAATCGGGGATCGGGCGTTCCCTGCTGGAGGCCTATTTGCCCTGCGTATCCGCTGCTCCCATAGGGAATATTCAGTAGGCTGACGTAGTTATCAAAGGTCGTCTGACCCTCGCCAAAGTAGTGGAACCCACCTGGCAACCCAATGGTATCGATAGGGCTTGATGGCGCACTGGATGCCGCCAAACCAAACTTCCCGGTTTGGATGGCGTCCGTGATCCCATAGCCGGCTAGCGTAGTGGCTTTATCGGCTTTCAACGCCGGTGTGAAGTTATGGGCGGTCCATATCGGCAGTCCTTTCCATTGCAGTTTCCCCTGCACGTCCATCGCCAGATCACCAGCGGTGACGCCACCCCAGTGAAAGAGGATGCGCGGCGCGTAGTCGAAATTGTTCTGTGTATCGGTGACCAGCATCGCCTCCCGAATTTCCATCGCGCCCATGCTGTAATCCCGGCCCGGTGCCGGTGCATAAAGCTGGGGCCGCTTGTTGGTAGGCCCCAACGGCAGCGCGTTGGTGATGCCGTAACCGTCCAAGGTCGTGGGTTTCCCGCTGGTGATCTTCGACCAGTCCAACACGGGGATGTCAGCAGGCTGGAGATACTCACCGCTGATAACCAGGCCCTTCGAGCTGACCGTAACCTTGGTGTATTTCCATGCGGCCACGATGTCGGGCATCGTGACCTGAATGTTCACATCGGCAGTGCCATCAAAGGTGGTGCTACCCGTGCCGATGCCGCTGATCGCAATTTTTCGAGCCGTTTCTAACTGCTTGGCCTTTCCCGCCGGCGTCGCGCCGTTGATCAGTTTGTCTATCGCCTGCTGCAAGAACTGACGAACGCCCGAAACGGCCTTGGTAGTTGCCAGAATTAAACTGCTGTCGGTGCTTGCATCGTCACTGATCGCGTTCGGGATATTGCCCAGGCCCACGTCGGCCTTTGTGGTCGCTCGGGCGCGCAGGTACTGATAGTCACCATTGCGAGCGGCCAGATGCTGGATCAGTGAACCGTTGATAGGTTCGACCACTCGCCGATCGCTGATGGCAGCGGTGGTCAGATCCGCCAAGGCGATGCAGTAAACCCGCTGGCCATTGCCGTCCAGGAAGTCGACCTGGTTGGGCTCAAAGGCTACTTTCCAGGCCGCCACCACGTCGTTCAACTCACGACGCAATGAGACCTGGAGCCACACTTGTGTTGGCATTTGGGGTGGCGCGATCGCCACGGCGGCGGCCAACTCGATGCGGACACCCTCGACGTAAGCCAAACCCGCTTTGAGCTGGTAGGCGGTACCGACCTTTTCAACCTGAAACGCATTCCCGAAGAAACAGGCACGGCCAAAGATGTCCCGGTTGCTCAGACGCTCGCGCTCATCAATGCCCTTGAGGCGAACGGTGAAATCGTGCTGCCAGGTCTTGGCGTCAATAGTGATGCCGGTCAGAGCCTGGGCGCCGTCGAACATCACCAGGATGTTGCGGGTCACGTTGTTGCCCAGCTGCAGCGGCGGTATGTTTTTGCGCTTCTGCTGCAGCGGCATGTAAGCCACGGCCAGCAACACGTTTTCTGCGGTTTCCAGACCGATCCAGTTCCAGTCGAAGTCCCCGACATCACTGCCCAACATCGAGCTGTAGACCACTTGGTTGGGGTTCACATACCCCACGTTTTGCTGGGGGATGGTGTAGCTGTGCACGATCTGCGCAGCCGGCGGCTTCGCTGCAGCGCGGTTGACCGGTGCGTTCGGGTCCAGGCCTGGCACGTTAGCAAAGATGAAGCGCACGACATCGAGGCGCTGTTGCGATCCCAGTTTCTGGGCGATCAGGCTTTCACCTGCAAGGGTAATACTGGCTCCCATTGGGGCTCCTACAGGCTGGCGATCAGCGTTTGCTGGTCGTCGTTGAAGTCCACCGCGACAATGCGCAGCGATACGGGGGTGATGGTCACAAAGTCGTAGCGCCGGCAGGTGCGGCCGTACTGCTGAACCAGGACGCGCAACAGCTCCGGGTTTTGCGACAGCTGGGAGTCGGAGAGGCGCAACAGCACCACGTCCCAGTCACGATCGGGCATGCGTTCGTCTATCTCGACGTAACCCACGCCGAGGCGCTGCAGGATGCGTTTAAGCCCTGCTGTACTGCCGGCATCGACGGCGTTGATAAAGGCGAACTTGACCCGCAGGCGGTATAGGTTTTCCGGCTCGTCCTTGAAACGGCTGATGTCCCGCTGCCAGGCCAGCAGGTCGAGAATGGTCAGGTGGCAGGACTCGGCGTCCATCTGCAGCAATGGCCACTGCATCCAGCCTTCGACTTTCTCCCACCAGGCCTGACAGGCGGCCTTGAGCTTGGCCAACTGCGGCCCATCCAGCCAAAACGGCAAATTGGGCTTGATCATGGCAACACCACCTGCAGGCTGCTGATCCGTGGAATGGTCAGCTCTGACACGATGTCGGCGTTATCGAAGTGCAGCGACTCGATGCCGGCGAACTGCTGGTGGAGTTCTTCAGCCAGGCGGCTGAATGAAAAGCGCGCCTGAGGATAAGTCAGCGTCGGCTGATAGTCGCCGGTGCCACTTTCACGAAAGGCCGCACGGATGAATAACTCGGCCTCGGCCTGCAGCTTGGTGCGTTGTTCGGTGGTCAGTGCAGGACGTGGCCACAGCGTGACGCTCAGATCGTGCAGGGTCTCCGGCATCACCAACACCAGCAGATCGTCGCCGTGGCCATGGTTGCCCTGGTCACGGATATGGGCGTTGATTTGCTCCAGGTATGCCGATGCCGGCACGTCCGCTTCAAACAGCACATAAGCGTTCGCACTGCCCGGGCCACGTGGTGCACCGTGCAGGAAGTAGACGCCATCGGGCCGCACCGCCGGGAACGCGGAAATCATCGCCCGGTAGACTGCATCGGTATGCCACTGGTTGACCGCCGAGAACTGATTACGCACCCGCAAACGCAACTGATCGTCAGGCTCAGGATCTGCACCTGGTGCGATCAACCAACCGTCGGTGTTGACCACCTGGACGATGCCAGGAATGGGCACAGGCAGAATCGCGTAATAACCCGGGGCCAGGTTAAAGCCGCTGCCAACCTCTTGCGCCTCGGCTGGGACGTCCAGCTGCAGCACGCCATCGGCAAAGGTCACGGCCTGCGTTGTGACCAGTTGGTAAATATGACCATTGATGGCCGCCGACTGCACCTGAATGCCGGCGGGCATCTGCAGCACGCCGCCGGCAACGTCGCGGGTGAACAGCAACATGCCCTGGGCCTTGGTGGCGCCTTTGCGCTCGACGTTGACGCCCCAGGCCAGCATATCCAGCCACTTGTCCCGGGCGGTTTTCACAAAGAAGTTAGGCAGGACGGTGCCGCTGATAAAGCTGATCAGCCACATGACTGGCTTGGTCACCAGGGCCGTTATCACCCGCCAGAACGGCGAATAGGCGCTGGTGTTGCTCATCTTGCTGCCTTGAGCTGCTACTTCCTTTTCCCAAGCCTTACGCAAACCGTCCTCGGTCACGGGAATGCCGGCGTCAGCGAGCGCCTGTTTAAAATCTACGTCGCTCACAGGGTTACCTCGATGTCGCCAAACTTCAGGGTTTTGGCCGTGACCAGGTACTGACCAGACTGCACCTGGTTAATCAGTGCGGTGCCCGGTACCAGGCGTTCATCAGCCTCCACCAGCAACTCCAATTGCTGGATGCAGTCGCGCTGACGCAGGCGACTGCGCTCAGCCACCAGCGTCACCAGCAGGCCGCTTTCGCGGATCATGTGCGCGATGTCCTGGGCGATGCTGGCCCGATCCTCGATCAGCAGCGGCTGACGCGACGGGTCCAGCGACAGGTCGTTGTCGATGATCAGCAGGTCTATGTATTCGCTCATCCGCCCACCGCCATGGCCAACATGCCTTCCAGCTCCAGCGGGTTCATCGGTTTACCGGTGTGAATGTTGACGTTCTCCACGTGGGTGCCCTTGTTCTGGGTTTGGTTGTTGTTCTGGATGCTGCTCAGCAAGCCGCCCCGGGGCACGGCATCAGGCCGTTTCGGTGACAGGCTGGCCACAGAGCCATTCATGCGTTGCTGGCTTTGCTCGGCCTTTTCAGTGGGTGCCGGCGCAGTCACCAGTGCCGGCGGCTGCTTCGGCTGCGGGATGTTGAGCTGCGGCCCGATCGGTGCCGGTGCCTTCAAGGCAGGCGCGGCCACCAGTGCCGGCGCTGTGCGGGGTGG
>NZ_JACARK010000607.1:0-6543 GCF_013386655.1 Pseudomonas sp. K5002
CTGGATCCCGAGTGCGCTGGTGGGCCTGTGCTTCGTCAACCTGCCGGGGCAGTTTGTCGGGCCGCTGGGCAACCTCGCCGACGGCATCGACATCAGCTTGCCGGTGACCCTGGGCCTGGCCTCGCTGGTGTACCTGACACTGCTTCGCGTGTTCCCTGAACCGGCTGCCGTCTACGGACCGACTGTGGCGAGGGAGCCTGCTCCCGTTCGACTGCGCAGCAGTCGCGAGGCTGCCTGATGAATTGCGTGGAATGGATTGGGGCTGCAATGCAGCCCAGCGGGAGCACGCTCCCTCGCCACACAGCCCCCTTTAGCCCCACATAAAAAAGATAATCGGAGACTCGCCGTCATGGCCTTAGATCTATTCGTCGTCCTCATCTACGCCGCCGGCATGCTGGTGCTCGGCTACTACGGCATGCGCCGCGCCAAGACCCATGAAGACTACCTGGTGGCCGGCCGCAACCTCGGCCCGACGCTGTACATGGGCACCATGGCTGCCACGGTGCTGGGCGGTGCGTCCACCGTCGGCACCGTGCGCCTGGGCTATGTACATGGTATTTCCGGTTTCTGGCTGTGCGCCGCGCTGGGCGCGGGGATCATTGCGCTGAACCTGTTCCTGGCCAAGCCGCTGCTGAAACTGAAAATCTTCACCGTGACCCAGGTCCTGGAGAAACGCTACAACCCCATGGCCCGCCAGGCCAGTGCGGTGATCATGCTGGCCTACGCGCTGATGATCGGCGTGACCTCGATCCTGGCCATCGGCACCGTGCTGCAAGTGTTGTTCGACCTGCCGTTCTGGATGTCGGTATTGGTAGGCGGTGGCGTGGTGGTGGTTTATTCGACCATTGGCGGAATGTGGTCGCTGACCCTGACCGACATCGTGCAGTTCGTGATCAAGACGGTCGGCCTGATGTTTATCCTGCTGCCAATCTGTCTGTACCGCGTCGGCGGTTGGGATGAATTGGTGGCCAAGCTGCCCGCGTCGAATTTCAGCTTCACTGAAATCGGCTGGGACACCATCATCACCTACTTCATGATCTACTTCTTCGGCATCCTGATCGGCCAGGACATCTGGCAACGGGTGTTCACCGCCCGTGACGAAAAGGTCGCCCAGTACGCAGGCACCTTCGCCGGTTTCTACTGCATCCTCTACGGCCTGGCCTGTGCGCTGATCGGCATGGCCGCCCACGTACTGATCCCGGACCTGGACAACGTCAACAATGCGTTCGCCGCCATCGTCAAAGTCTCGCTGCCCGACGGTATCCGCGGCCTGGTGATCGCCGCTGCACTGGCCGCGATGATGTCCACCGCCAGCGCCGGCTTGCTCGCCGCTTCCACCGTATTGACCGAAGACCTGCTGCCGCGCCTGCGTGGTGGCAAGCAGTCAAGCTTGAAGATCAACCGTCTGTTTACCTTGCTGACCGGTATCGCTGTGTTGGGTATCGCGCTGGTGGTGAGTGATGTGATCAGCGCACTGACCCTGGCATACAACCTGTTGGTGGGCGGCATGTTGATCCCGCTGATCGGGGCGATTTTCTGGAAGCGTGCGACAACTTCCGGGGCGATCACCTCCATGACCCTGGGTTTTGTGACCGCGCTGGTGTTCATGATCAAGGATGGTTTGGACGCCAATACGCCGATCTACTACAGCCTGGGTGTGGGCCTGGTGAGTTTTGTGCTGGTGAGCTTGCTGTCCCGTCGTCCGGAGGCTGTTGCGGCTCGGGCGATCTGAAAAAACAGTTGAAAGAAGCTTTCTTCAGCGGGTGCGACGTCGGATGTCGCACCCGTTTTTTTATTCCCACATTGCCGAAACCGCCGGCGCTCTGGCCTGGATGACTTCCTGGACCAAAGACGCCCATACCAATCCCTGCGTGGTGCCCCCGGCATAAGTTGCCCCCGCGACAATGCGGTTGTAGGCGGACCAATGCACGATTGAAAGTCCATCTGCGGTGCCGGGCCTGGCACATTCGATTTGTTGCAAGTCGCCACGTTCGATTGCGCGGCTGCAGGACTTTGGAAAGTGTCGAGAAACGGCAGCCAGGCACGCCGCCCGTATCTGTTCCTTGTACTGCGGCGTCGAATCGGGCGGCACCTGCCCGGCGGAGACAAGGATGCAGTTCCCGTCCAGGCGGCAATTCATGACGCCGATTGGCAGGTCGTACTGCAGCTTGAGTCCGCGCATGTCGACACCTTCATCATCAACGGCGCGCAGCTTGAAAAACCAGCCAATGATCGGGATGACCTCTGGCTCGTCCACCCCCATGGCCGTGACGACAAAGTGCTCTCTACTCAGATCGGCAATTTGGACCGGACTCAGGTGCCGTGGCAGGAACTCAACCCCTGAGCGCTGCAAAAGCGTCACCATCTCATCCATTAAATGGATAAATTCCAGATCGTAGCCCGACACCTCAATCGCCCGCCCGACCTCGGGAACTCCATACATTGCCTGGAATTGCAGCTGACTGATCTCTGCAAGCTCTCGCCCCGGCTTGCCACTCGGCCAAGGCCTGTTTTCTATATCACGTTGCTCGCGGATCGCGGCCTCCGTGCCACTGGAGTCGTCCACATAGGCTCGTACAATTCGCGATCGTGCAAATCGTGCCAGCGATGGGTTGTCGGCCAGGAATTTTTCAAACAGCTCGATGCCTGCGCGATTGCACTCAATGGCCAGGTACTGATTTGCGGGAGTCAGGTAATCGTTAGGCAGCGGTTTTGCAGTCGTCTCCGTTGCCGACAGATGACGCATGTTCACCTGCTTGTGACTGGCACCATCACGCTGCTGATTTCCTCCGTAAACCGTGACCTGATAATTTGCCAGGCGGAACATCACGGCTTGGAGCAGCCCGTTGATACCTCTGCCGATGATCGACACACGCGGCGCACCGGCATCGGCTTGCCGAGAGGGGATCGCCAAAGAGTGTGCGAGTTTGCGCCGGACAAGGCCGCGCAAGGCCATCAAGCTCAGTTGCACCGAGACCGCATAGTCGAGGTCGCAATGGCAGGCTTCGGTGGTGGCCGCCTGTGTGGTCAGCGTCGCCGGCTTGTACCACGTGGAGACACTGCAGCCGAGCGCTTGTGTGCGCACCCGAAACGCATCCAGTGTCCTGGGGCCGTAGTCCAATATGAGCTGGATGTCTTCGGAGATTGCCAGGGTCTGCAACGCATCGTCGCTAAAGACATCCGGCTTGGCGACACAGACAAGGCGAGCCTTTCTGTGCAGGCACTGAATGAGGGTCCGATCAATGCGATAAATGGATTCATCATTCAGGGATAAGCATAGGGCGACTGCATTGGCCCCCTCGAGCGCCTCAAACCAGTCGTCAACCAATGAAACCCTGCAATCGGAAGAGGCGTTCCCGAAACTGTACGGCACTCGATCGCGTCGATCCAACACCTTAATCCGAACATCCGGATCTCGAGCAAGCAACAACTTAACAAGCTCTTTCCCTACATTGCCGTATCCCAGTACACAGATGTCATGGGGCAAGGAGCCATCGGCCAGCGTCAGCCAGTGCGCAATATAGGCAGCAACATGCGGCGCATTGACCCCTGGCGTGTTAATCACTCGAACATTGTTGCGCTCGCACAGATCCAATCGGATCTTATCCAGACTTGTACCTCTGCGGACCAAATAGAGTTCGCCAAATGGGTGGGATATACGCCATTGGTTGATGACGTCGGCATCAATAACCTGGTCTGCGACAACGAGCGTTGATGGGCGCAGCAGTGCAATCTGTATAAGCAGAGCCTGCTTGGTTAACGTCGGCGGGAAAAACACCACGTTGCCGGGTGCATCAGCTTTCCAGCCACGCGATGCAGGGGCGATATGCAAGATGTTTTCGGTGGTGGCAATAAGTGACGCGGCGACTGGCGGAACGGAAGAGAACATCATGGTTTTGTCTCCAACAGTTCTGACTGGCTCCTACTCCGGAGAGCGCAACTCAATGAAGTTGGGGGCTTGTAAGAACTGCAAACGATACAAATCTTTTCGTGATGAAACTCAACCTACGCCTATCCTAATAATCAAATAAGCCGGTCGACTCTGACAAACAGGTAGTCCAATTCCGATACTTAATGGCAAAACTCGACTGACGCGCACACGTCCGGACTACCAATCGGTATTACCGTGGCATTGTTAAATTAAATATTTGAAGGATTATTCCGAAAGCAGGTGTCTTGAGAAAATCACCAAACCCCGGAAATGAAAACGTCCGGCCAAAGCCAGACGAAGAATTGAAGTACACAGCAACGGGTCATGATCAATCATGACTCCAATACATAGGCAAACCTCCTGGCCGCGCCCAAACAAACATGCTTGAGCGCTTTCCAGGACTTACCTGCGACGCGGGCGACGCTGCTCGTCATCGGTGCGGATTGGCACCGGTTGCAGCGGTGGCTCGATCAAGCCGAGTGCGACGCCGAGGTCGTGCAGCCAGTTTTGCAGTTTCTCTTTCATGGTGCCCCCTTGGGGTAATGCCGAGCGGCTGGAATTCTGTGGCCGCTTCCTACAGATAGTAGTCTTAAGTCTTACGTATTGCTTGAACGAAACCACAACGAACTATTACTGAATTGATCAAAATCCTGACGGATCGTTCAAGCAATCGCTCGGGTTTCGGTTTCCGGTAGCACCTTGCCCTCCTGCTGCAGGTCAATCCACGCATTGAGGTTAGCGCCGAGCATGCCCTTGCGCCACATCAACCAGGTGGTGGCGCTGGCAAAAGGCTCGGCCAGCGGATGAATGGACACGCTGTCCTTGCCCGGCAGGCTGTCGAGCATCGATTCCGACATCAACGCCACGCCGGAACCGGCGATTACACAGGCCAGCATGCCCTGGTAGGACTCGATCTCGATGGCCCGGCCCATGGCCACGCGATCGTGGGAAAACCAGGCTTCCAGGCGCGCCCGATAAGAACAACTGCGTCGGAAAGTGAACACCGAACGGCCGGCAACATCCTGCGGCCCACGCACCGGCGGATGATCCGCCTCGCAGATCAGCAGCAGGCGCTCTTCGCACAGCGGCACGCCGTCGAGGGTGGCCAGGGTCAACGGCCCATCCACCAATGCGGCGTCCAGGCGCCCGGTGATCAAGCCTTCCAGCAGTTCACCGCTGGGAGCTGACTGCACCTGCAGGTTCACCATCGGATACGCCTTGTGGTAACGCGCCAGCAGCTTGGGCAAATGAATCGCCGCCGTGCTGTACATGCTGCCGAGCACAAAGTCTCCAGCCGGTTGCCCGCCCTGCACCGCGCCATGGGCTTCGTCATGCAGGGCCAGCAGGCGCGCACTGTAGTCCAGCAGCACTTTGCCTGCAGGAGAAAGCTGCAAGCGCTGGCGCTCGCGCACGAACAGTTCAACGCCCAGTTGTTCTTCCATCTGTTTAAGCCGGGTCGACAGGTTGGACGGCACCCGGTGCAAGCGCTCAGCGGCACGGGTGATGGAGCCTTCCTCGGCCACGGCCTGGAAAATCCGCAATTGACTGAACTCCATCACCATTCTCCAAAACTGAACAAGTTACTCACTATTATTCATTTTTAAAGAAAGTCAATCCGCTTTAGCCTGATGGTCACTCGCTGCTCCCAGGAAAAACCACCATGTCACCGCTGATCCGCTTACTCGCCAGCTTTATCGCCCTGATGATGGCCATGGGCATAGGTCGATTCGCGCTCACCCCGCAAATGCCGCATTTGCTCAGTGAAGGGCAGATCGACCTGACCGGCGCCGGCCTGATTGCGGCGGCCAACTACCTGGGTTATTTCGTCGGTGCGGTGGATTCGATCTTTGCCCGCAGCCATCACCATGTACGCGGGCGTTTGTACGGCGGGCTGTGGCTGTGTGTGCTGCTGACCCTGGCGTCGTACTGGGCCCACGGGTTCTGGCCGCATCTGTTGTTGCGCTTTGGTACCGGTGTAGCCAGTGCCTGGGCGCTGGTGATGATTACCAGCCTGAGCCAGCCGCTGGCCATTGCGGCCGGGCGCCCACGCCTGGGTGCGCTGGTATTTGCCGGGCCGGGGCTGGGAATTCTCTTGACCGGGTTGCTGGCGCTGGGCTCCAACCTGTTGGGGCAAGACTCTGCAACCTTGTGGCTGGTGTATGGGGTAGTCGCCCTGGTCATGCTGCTGGCAATCCTGCCGTTCCTGCCCAAGCCTTCTGCTGCCGACTCGCCCGCTGCCAGCCACACCGACGTGGCCAGCAACGGCAGCATCACACACCTGTGCTGGATCTACGTGTTGTATGGCCTTGGCTACATCATCCCGGCGACATTCCTGTCACAGATGGCCAGCGCGCAATTCAAGGGCGCATGGCAAGCAGACCTGTTCTGGCCCTGCTTTGGCCTGGCTGCCGCGATTGGCGTGGTGGCGGCCAGTTTGCGCCGCAAGGACCCGGACACCACCCGTCGCTGGCTGATGACAACCCTTTGGCTGCAAGCGGCAGGCGTGTTTGCCTGCCTGCTGGGCAACGGTTGGGGGCTGGCGCTGGGGGTGTTGCTGTGCGGTGGGCCATTCCTGGCGTGCATGCAACTGGTGATGGCGCGCTTGCGTGAGG
>NZ_JACARK010000061.1:0-4450 GCF_013386655.1 Pseudomonas sp. K5002
GCGGCAACAGCAGCCAGGTGTTGTTGCTCTGGCGTTGGGCTTGCAAACCCTGGCCCTGGATCAATTGGCTCAAGGCCTGTTGGCTGTCCAGTGCGCCGTTGAGGCCGGGGCTGGTCTTGCCGGCGACGCTGGTGGCGTCATAGGACAGGCTGATACTCGCCTGGCGCGCAAACTGGTCGAGCACCGTGGCCAATGGGCCGGGTGCAATGTTCCAGTCACGGGCCTGGGTGTCGCTGACAGGCGTTTGCGCCATGACCGCCAGGGGCAGGGCGCTGCCGTTCAGGCAGGCACCGAGCAGGGCGGCGTGCACCGCATGCTTGAGGGGAGAACGCTTGGAGGGGAACGCTTGCATGACCGCGGAATGCTCCTGAAGGAAGTGGACAGAATCGGCCTGTTGATCGGCCTTTCCTTACAGGTCGAGCGAAGATGAGAATTCACCTCATTTATTTTCGGAAGGTCATGCACGAGCTGCGACGGTCACCCAATAACGGCTGCGATAGGTGATGTTCACCGACAGTGTCTGTGCCACCAGGGTCAGGACCTGATCGGTATCGTCCAACTGGTAAGTCCCGGACACACGCAGGGCGGCGACCGCTTCGCTGCAGCGCACCAGCCCAGTGCGGTAACGGCTCAGCTCCGCGAGGAAATCGTCCAGACGCATGTTGTGAGCGCTGATCACACCGTCGCTCCAGGCCCAGGGATCCAGGCCCGTGGTGGCGGGTGGACGCAAGCCGTTTCGATCAAACAGCACCTGCTCGCCGGGCTGTATCACCCCACGTGCGCTGGCCTGATGGCTGTCGGCGAATACCGCGACGCTGCCTTTTTGCACGGCGAGCAAGGTGCCGTGGGGCTCCTCGCGCACCATGAACCGGGTGCCCAAGGCGCGCAGATAACCGTCGCGGGTTTGCACCCAGAAGGGCCGTGGCGCGCTACCGTCGGCGCCCATGTCGATCAGGATTTCACCCTGGCGCAACTGCACCAGACGCCTTTCGGTGTTGAAGACTGTGTCGATGGCGCTGGCACTGTTGAGCTGGATACGGCTGCCATCGTCGAGGGCGACCCAACGCCGCTCTCCGGTGGCGGTGCGGTAGTCGGCCAGCAGGCCGGGCAATGGCGTGTAGTCGCGGCCGAACCATGTCAGCCCTGCGGCACCGGCGAACAGCCCGAGCAACTTCAACCCTTCACGGCGGCTGATGCGTTGGCGGGCACCTTGCAAGGCATGGCGGCCGACCTGTGCCGGCAACTGCGCAAACTCGTCACTCATCGACGAGACCCGTTGCCAGGCCTGCTGGTGATCGCCACTGGTTTCAAGCCAGCGTTCGAAGGCAGCGGTGGTGGCGTCATCGGCAATATTGAACCGCAGCTTGATCATCCACTGGATCGCCTGGTCCACCAATGGCGGATTAGCCTTCGGCATAACGCAACCGATAACAGGCATGCAGTGCCTTGGCCAGGTCGCGCTCCACGGTGGCCTTGGACACCCCCAGACGCAGGGCGATCTGTTGGCAGGTCAAGCCGTCCAGTTGCGCCAGCAAAAACGCTTCGCGCACCCGTGGCTTGAGTTGGTCCAGCAGGCGGTCGATGCGCTCCAGGCTGTCGAGGATCAGCAGGCGGGTTTCTTCCGACGGCACCTCGACTTGCGGGAAATGCGCGAGACTCTCCAGATAGGCACGCTCCAGTTCGCGGCGGCGATACTGGTCGATCATCAGGCTGCGGGCGATGCTGCTCAGGTAGGCCCGGGGTTGCAGCAAGGCTTGCTGCTTGCGCGCATTGAGCAGGCGCACGAAGGTTTCCTGCGCCAGGTCGGCGGCGTGCTCACGGCAGCCCGTACGCCGGCTCAACCAGCCGCGCAGCCAGGAATGATGGGCATGGTAGAGCTGGCCGATGGCGGCATGATCCAGTGGGTGGTCGCTCGACATGGGCATCCTGGCGCGGGCGTCTTAATTGATAACGGTTCGCATTCTATGCGTTGGCCAGAGGATTGGGCAATCGTTGCCGCGTGGATTTGGCCGGATGCACAAACCCACACAGGCTTGACGGGGTTGCGGCTAAGCCTTGCGCAGGTGCAAACACTCAATCGAGCGGTCGACGGTGGTCTTGGCAATTTCCAGCAAATGCCACACCGCCAGCAACTTTGCCCGCTCGGGGCTTTGCAGCAGTTCGCCGCAGTCGAGAGCGGTGGCCGAGGCGCTGCTGAGCAGGCTGGCGGTGTAGAGAAGGGAGTCTTCGAAGCTCAGGTCTTCGTTGACGGTATGGAAGCCCTGGGAGGGCAGGTAGTGTTCGAGGGCGCGATTGAACGCGGCGCGGTTTTTGAGCAGGTCGATGGGTGGGTCGGGGACGGGTTTATTCATGGTGTAACTCCTTTTCGGTTAAGGAGCCGACCCCTTCGCGACTAAACGTAGGGTGGCGGCTGTACGCAGGTTAGTCGACCGGCCGAAAAGGAAAAACCGGCGCACCCGAAGGTGCCCTGCGCACAGCCACCATAAAACCTCATGATGGGACATGCGCCTTTTCGGATCCGGGCGACTAAACCCGATCACTGATGAGCAGTGACGGGGCGAAGACTAGCCACCGGTTCCGGCAGGCACAAGGCCGAAAGATTGTCTCGGAAATGTCCCGCAAATCAAAGGGATTTACCCTGCTGGCCCTTTATTCATATCCGAATTGCCTCGCGAATTTTCCCCAAGGCTATTCTCAACGTCGCCAAGTCAATCGACCCCAGCGCCACCCGCAACGCATGCGGCACATGGGCCGTACAGGCAAACGGCTCGGCACTGGTGACCCGCACACCCTGGCCCTCAAGCGCAGCCACCACTGCATCCGCCCGCAGACCTTCCGGCAACACCAGCCACAGGTAATACGACGCCGGATGCGCAATCACCTCACACCCTCGCAAGACCTCCCGGGCCAGCGCCTGGCGTTGGCGCGCATCCTGGCGCTTGTGCTCTTCCAGTGCATCCACTGCACCGGATTCTATCCAGCGGCACGCCAGGTTTACCGTGAGCGTCGGCGTGCTCCAGGTCGAGACACGGATCGCTTGCTCCAGCGCCGGCACCCACGCCTTGGGCGCGACGATAAACCCCACCCGCAACCCCGACGCCACACTCTTCGAAAGGCCAGACACATACACCGTGCGCAGCGGCGCATAGGTAAACAACGGCTTCGGTGCGGGCTCGGCGAGAAAGGCGTAGGCGCCGTCTTCGATCAGTAGAAAATCGTAGCGTTCAGCCAACGCTGCAAGGCGCTCCCGGTCGGCTTCACCCATCACTGTGCCCAGCGGATTGTGCAACGTGGGCATGCAATAAAAAGCCCGCACCGGGCGCCGTTTGCACAAAGCCTCCAGCGCATCCAGATCCGTATGCCCAGCCGGTTGCGGCAGCGGCTCCAGGTCGATGCGCTGGGACTGGGCCAGGGTTTTCAACCCGGGATACGTCAGCGCATCCACCGCCAACACATCCCCCGGTTGCAGCAGCGCCATCAGGCTGACGGCGAGGCCTTGTTGCGCACCGTTGACGATCAGCACTTGCTCGCCACTCACGCGAATCTGCCGATTGCGCAGGTGCCGCGCGGCGGTCTGTCGTTCATGGGCGCGTCCACCCTGCGGCGCGGAATGCAGCAGCGCATCGAGGTCGCCCGAGGCGGCAATGGCACGCAAACCGTCGCGCAGCATCTCGGCCTGGCCCGGCAACGAGGGGTAGTTGAGGCTCAGGTCCACGGTGCCCGGTTGCAGCGGTTGTTGCACCAGGCCCATGCCCCGCAGCAACGTGGTGTCGCGCACAAACGTCCCGCGTCCCGGTTCACCCACCACCAGGCCGCTGGCCTCCAGTTCGCTGTACACCCGCAAGGCAGTGGCGAGGGCGATGCGATGGCTGTTCATCAGGCTACGCAGGGTCGGCAACTGGGTACCCGGCGGCAACTGGCCGGCGCGAATCCGCGTGGCCAGTTCATCGACGATCAGTTTGTAGCGAACCTGAGCCATGGTGCGTTCCTGTGTAAAGTGTATCTAGATCAATTTTTTGTTTGTATCAGGTGGGCTGATTAATCTACAGGCTTTCCCGGCGGATGGCTTGAGCATGATCGACCTCGCAACCCTGGCTGTGTTCTCTGGCGCAGTCCTGCTGCTGTTGTTATCCCCGGGCCCGAACATGGCCTTCGTCATCAGCCACGGTGTGACCTATGGCTGGCGTGGCGGGGTGGCATCCGGGTTGGGCATCAGCGTGGCGGACCTGCTGCTCACGGCACTGACCGCAACCGGCGTGACCGCTCTGGTCGCCAGCTGGCCGCCGGCCTTCGACCTGATTCGCTACGCCGGGGTGTTGTACCTGCTGTGGCTGGTGTTCAAGACCCTGCAGAAAACGCCCGCCCTGGACACGGCCCACGTCAGCCGCGTGCCGCTGGGCCGGGTGTTTGTGCGGGCCATGCTCAACAGTTTGCTCAACCCCAAGGCGCT
>NZ_JACARK010000061.1:4493-5159 GCF_013386655.1 Pseudomonas sp. K5002
GTTCCTGCCGCAATTCGTCAGCCCCGAGGCGGGCCCCATCGCGCTGCAACTGGTGCAACTGGGGATCATCCTGACGCTGATCAGCGGTGTGTTTCATGCCGTGCTGGGGATTTTTGGCGGGGCGGTGAGCCGGTTTTTTGCCGGCAAACCGGGGAGCGCAGGCTTACAGAAATGGGGCCTGGCAACCGTGCTGATGGTGCTGGCCGTGCGCTTGGCATTGATGTCTCGCCCGACGTGAAACATCACTCATAAAAGGACGTTACCCATGTATATCGCAGCCTTTATCTACAAGCCCGGCGAACGGGATGACGAGTTCCAGCGCCTCACGAATCTGATCGACGCACTGGCAGCAAGGCTGCCGGGATACGTGGGGGCCGAGTCGTGGCGTTCGGCGGATGGCGGGTTGATCAACGCCAGTTATTACTGGCGTGACGAGGCCTCCATTCGCGCCTTTGCCAGCCACCCGACCCACCTGGAAGCCAAGCGTCTATACCGCCGCTGGTACGGCGGTTATCACGTGGTGATTTCCAAAGTGGAGCGGGCGTATGGGGACGGCACCATCGGGCATTTGGTGCCCGCCGACCGCCACGGACGGGCGAACGCTTAACCCAACCTGGCCGCCGCCCGTGCCACGATTTCACCCCGGGTCTTGCGCGACTCGGCGGT
>NZ_JACARK010000608.1:0-3861 GCF_013386655.1 Pseudomonas sp. K5002
ACCACTCGATCACAGGGCAGCCAACCCACGGGCCAGGTCGGCCTGCAGGTCAGCGACGTCTTCCAGGCCCACCGCAATGCGGATCAGGCTGTCACGAATCCCGGCAGCTTCACGCTCCTGCGGCGCCAGGCGGCCGTGGGAGGTGGTGCTCGGGTGAGTGATAGTGGTCTTGCTGTCACCCAGGTTGGCGGTGATGGAGATCAGGCGAGTCGCATCGATAAAGCGCCAGGCGCCCTCTTTGCCGCCCTTGACCTCGAAACTCACCACGGCGCCGAAACCACGCTGCTGGCGCTGGGCCAACTCGTGTTGCGGGTGGCTCTTGAGGCCGGCGTAGTGGACTTTCTCGATGCCGTCCTGCTGCTCCAGCCACTCGGCCAGGGCCTGGGCGTTGGCACAATGGGCCTTCATCCGCAGGCTCAAGGTCTCCAGGCCTTTAAGGAAGATCCAGGCGTTGAACGGGCTCAGGGTCGGGCCGGCGGTGCGCAAGAAGCCCACCACTTCCTTCATCTGCTCGCTGCGGCCGGCAACCACGCCACCCATGCAACGGCCCTGGCCGTCGATGAACTTGGTGGCCGAGTGCACAACGATGTCTGCGCCCAGCTTCAGCGGCTGCTGCAATGCAGGGGTGCAGAAGCAGTTGTCGACGATCAGCATCGCGCCCTTGGCGTGGGCCACTTCGGACAATGCGGCAATGTCCACCAGCTCGGCCAACGGATTGGACGGCGACTCGACGAACAGCAATTTGGTGTTGGCCTTGATGGCCGCGTCCCAGCCGGACAGGTCCGCCAGCGGCACGTAGTCGACTTCAATACCAAAACGCTTGAAGTACTTTTCGAACAGGCTGATGGTCGAACCAAACACGCTGCGCGATACCAGGACGTGGTCGCCGGCGCTGCACAGGCTCATGACTACCGCGAGAATCGCAGCCATGCCCGTGGCAGTGGCGACAGCTTGCTCGGCGCCTTCCAGCGCGGCGATACGCTCTTCGAACGCGCGCACGGTCGGGTTGGTGTAACGCGAATAAACGTTGCCTGGCACTTCACCGGCAAAACGCGCAGCGGCGTCGGCCGCAGTGCGGAACACATAGCTGGAGGTAAAGAACATCGGGTCACCGTGCTCACCTTCCGGGGTGCGGTGCTGGCCGGCGCGCACAGCCAGGGTATCGAAAGCTACGCCATCGAGGTCGCTGTCCAAGCGACCGGCATCCCATTCCTGACTCATGCTCTACTCCTCAACTCGAATGCTTTATCAAAGATACAAAACCGGCCCCTCAGGGCCGGTGTCTACTCAGTTGTTGTACAGGTCGATGATCGCGCTGACCGCCTGGGTCTTGATCTTCGAGGAATCGTTACGGGCCTGCTCGATCTTGTTCAGGTAGGCCTCGTCGACATCGCCGGTGACGTACTTGCCGTCGAACACCGCGCAATCGAACTCCTCGATCTTGATCTTGCCACCACCGACGGCTTCGATCAGGTCCGGCAGGTCCTGGTAGATCAGCCAGTCGGCGCCGATCAGGTCCGCAACGTCCTGGGTCGAACGGTTGTGGGCGATCAGTTCGTGGGCGCTCGGCATGTCGATGCCGTACACGTTCGGGTAACGCACGGCAGGCGCGGCGGAACAGAAATAAACGTTCTTCGCACCGGCTTCGCGGGCCATCTGGATGATCTGCTTGCAGGTGGTGCCGCGTACGATGGAGTCATCCACCAGCATCACGTTCTTGCCGCGGAACTCCAGCTCGATCGCGTTGAGCTTCTGGCGCACCGACTTCTTGCGCGCAGCCTGGCCAGGCATGATGAAGGTACGGCCGATGTAACGGTTCTTGACGAAGCCTTCGCGGAATTTCACGCCCAGGTGGTTCGCCAACTCCAGCGCAGCGGTGCGGCTGGTGTCCGGGATCGGGATAACAACGTCGATGTCGTGATCCGGGCGCTCGCGCAGGATCTTGTCCGCCAGCTTCTCGCCCATGCGCAGGCGCGCCTTGTACACCGAAACACCGTCGATGATCGAATCCGGACGCGCCAGGTAGACGTGTTCGAAGATGCACGGGGTGAGTTTCGGGTTCAGTGCGCACTGACGGGTGTGCAGCTTGCCGTCTTCAGTGATGTAGACCGCTTCGCCCGGCGCCAGGTCGCGAATCAGGGTAAAGCCCAGCACGTCCAGGGACACGCTTTCGGAAGCGATCATGTACTCGACGCCTTCGTCGGTATGACGCTGGCCGAACACGATCGGGCGGATGCCGTGGGGGTCGCGGAAACCGACGATACCGTAGCCGGTCACCATCGCCACTACCGCATAGCCACCGACGCAGCGGTTGTGCACGTCAGTCACGGCAGCGAACACGTCTTCTTCGGTCGGCTGCAGCTTGCCGCGCTGGGCCAGCTCGTGGGCGAACACGTTCAGCAGTACTTCGGAGTCCGAGTTGGTGTTGACGTGGCGCAGGTCAGATTCGTAAATCTCCTTGGCCAGTTGTTCAACGTTGGTCAGGTTGCCGTTGTGCGCCAGGGTGATGCCATAGGGCGAGTTGACGTAGAACGGCTGGGCTTCGGCCGAGGTCGAGCTGCCCGCTGTCGGGTAGCGCACGTGGCCAATGCCCATGTGCCCGACCAGGCGCTGCATGTGGCGCTGATGGAACACGTCACGCACCAGACCATTGTCCTTGCGCAGGAATAACCGGCCGTCGTGGCTGGTCACAATACCGGCAGCATCCTGGCCGCGGTGCTGGAGGACGGTTAGCGCGTCATACAGCGCCTGATTCACGTTCGACTTACCGACGATACCGACGATGCCACACATGCGACGCAACCCCTACTTAATGAATCTTGACTGAACACAACTTACTGAGGCGTTTTGGCCGGCAAGAGGTGTTCCTTGAACGGAAGATCAGCGGGTACGCTGATCCCGCTGGCCAGCCACTGACTGCTCCACCCCAAAATGAGGTTTTTGGACCAATCTGCAACCAATAGAAATTTTGGCACGAGTACCGACTCCTGCCACCACGAATCCTGCTGTACCGGCCCCAGGCTCAACAGCCCGACCGCCACGACCACCAGCAAGCCGCCACGCGCGGCGCCGAAGGCCATGCCGAGAAATCGATCGGTCCCGGAGAGGCCGGTGACGCGTATCAATTCGCCGATAAGATAATTGACCATTGCCCCCACCAACAACGTGGCGATGAACATGATGGCGCAGCCCGCGATGACGCGAGCCGAAGGTGTCTCGATGTATCCGGCCAGGTAGACAGACAATGAACCGCCGAACATCCAGGCTACAACTCCTGCGATGATCCATGTCAGCAGCGACAATGCTTCTTTGACGAAGCCGCGGCTCAGACTGATCAAAGCGGAGATGGCGACGATTGCAACGATCGCCCAATCAACCCAGGTAAATGGCACAGTTCAGCCTACAGACGGATAAGGCGGCGCATTTTAGCAGAGCGCTGGGCTATCGGTAAGCTGTGATTGGCAGTGCATTTGAAATCAATGAGTTATAGGGGAAACCGGCCTGTTGCGGCACACCCAAGACACTTGTGGGAGCGGGCCTGCTCGCGAAGGCGGTGGGGCAGCCAATAAATCTGCTGACTGATACACCGCTTCGCGAGCAAGCCCGCTCCCACATTGACCGCATCCCAGCTTGAATCCTTGCAGCCTCAGCCTTTTTCGGGCTGGAAGCGAACCACAAAACCCTTGAGGTTCTGCTGGCGATCCAACAGGTCCCGCAAGCGATCGGCTTCAGCCCGCTCGATCAGCGGCCCGATGAATACCCGGTTCTTGCCATCGGCGCTGCGGATATAGGCGTTGTAACCCTGGGTGCGCAGCTTCTTCTGCAACGCATCAGCACTTTCGCGGTTAGCCAGGCTGGCCA
>NZ_JACARK010000609.1:0-1884 GCF_013386655.1 Pseudomonas sp. K5002
AGCCACAGCGACATATGGCCCAGCCCCGCGCCGATATCCAGTACCCGCAGCGGGCGGTCCGGCAGCGCTTCAATCAGATCGGCTTGCAGCACCGCCAGGCGAATCGCGCCCTTGGCGCCGCCGTAGATCTTCTCGGCAAAGCGGGTGGCCAACTGGTCGAAATGACGGTCGCTCATTTGGCAAACCGCCGTTCGCTGTCGGCCAGCTTGGCCTGTACCACCTGATCCATGTCCAACCCCAATTCACTGCACAACAGCAGCAGGTACAGCACGATGTCACCGACTTCCTGGCCGGCATGGGCGAGTTTGTCGGCGGGCAACTGGCGCGACTGGTCTTCGCTCAACCACTGGAATATCTCCACCAGCTCGGCCATTTCAACGCTGGCGGCCATGGCCAGGTTCTTGGGGCTGTGGAACTGCTTCCAGTCGTTGGTATCGCGGATGCGGTGCAGGCGTTCGGTGAGGTGATCGAGGTTCATGGGGGGCTCCTGAAGGTGTATAGCTTCGGGCGCAAGCCGCGCGAAGGCAAGTGAATCCCTGCGGCCCGTAAACCTCTATGCTAGAAGGGAACTAGCTTGGGCCAATAACGAACAAAGGCTCAGGTTCGGCAGCTACGCCCACCGTCTTATCAGGACACACACATGCAAACAGACTTTTTCGGATGGCTGGGTCTCAAGATCGGCCAGATCATCCACTTTATCGTCGAGTTGTTCAGCGGGCTGTTCAATACCCTGTCCCACGCGGGCGGCGACTTTGTCGACGGGCTGTCCAGATCCTTGGGGATGGACACCTCGATCATCAGCATCCTCATGCTGATTATCGGCTTGATGCTGTTGTACTCGGCGGTGCGCGCGTTTATGCGGGCTTCGATCATCATGGGGATTATCTGGTTGATGCTCGGGCTGTGGGTGCTCAGCTGGGTGGTGCATTAATAAAGGGCCAGCAGGGTANNATCTTTCGGCCTTGTGCCTGTTGGGATGGGTGGCTAGTCTTCGGCCCTTCACTGCATATCAGTGATCGGGTTTAGTCGCCCGGAATTAGTGAGCGCAAGTTGTCGCCATGCTTCATGGCGGCTGTGCGCAGGGCACCTTCGGGTGCGCCGGGTTCCACTAGCCGGTCGACTAACCTGCGTACAGCCGCCACCCTCGTTTAGTCGCGCGGGTGTCAGCTCCTTACCTTCTAGTGGAGTTACACCATGCATAAGCTCGTCCACGATCCACCCAGCGACCTCCTCAACGACCGCGCCGCCTTCAATCGCGCCCTCGAACATTACCTGCCATCCCAAGGCTTCCACACCATCAACGAAGACCTGAGCTTCGAAGACTCCCTGCTCTACACCGCCAGCTTGCTGAGCAGCGCCTCGGCGACTGCGCTTGATTGCGGCGAACTGCTGGAAAGCCCGCAGCGCGCGAAGATCCTGGCGGTTTGGCATCTGCTGGAAATTGCCAAGACCACCGTCGACCGCTCCATCGAATGCCTGCATCCGCGCAAAACCTGACACTACGCGGTCAAAAATGTGGGAGCGGGCCTGCTCGCGAAAGCGGTGGATCAGCCAATACATCCGGCGACTGACACACCGCTTTCGCGAGCAAGCCCGCTCCCACATTGGCCCTGCGGCGCAGCTAATGGACAGTTACACTACCGCTCCCCAAAGGAGCCCGCATGACTTCCCTGCTAACCGACTGGCGCGACCGCCCTACCCACCGCCGCGTGTGGGCCCTCGCCGCGCCGATGATCCTGTCGAACATCTCCGTACCACTGGTGGCGCTGGTGGACAGCATGGTCATCGGCCACCTGCCCCACGCCCACCAACTCGGCGCCGTGGCCGTTGGCGCCAGCCTGTACACCTTCCTCGCCTGGGCCATGGGCTTCCTGCGCATGGGCT
>NZ_JACARK010000610.1:0-6072 GCF_013386655.1 Pseudomonas sp. K5002
GAGCTGGTGGGTTCACGCGCCCTTGGCCCGCGGGACAGGCTGGTGCTGGTGCAGGTCGGCGACGAGCAGATCCTGCTGGGCATCACCCCCGGTCGCATCACCCCGTTGCACGTGCTCAAGTCGCCTGTGGAAGTGGCCCAGACCCAAGCGGCCACGCCGGAATTCGCCCAGCGCCTCATGGAGTTGCTGGGCAAGGATCAGAAGGATAAGAAGTAATGCGCGTTTTATTGACGCTCATGCTGTTGCTGGCAGCGCCGCTGGCGTACGCGGCAGACCCGTTGTCGATCCCGGCGATCACCCTGGGCACTAACGCTGCGGGCGCGCAGGAGTATTCGGTCAGCCTGCAGATCCTGCTGATCATGACCGCGCTGAGCTTCATCCCCGCGTTCGTGATGCTGATGACCAGCTTCACCCGCATCATCATCGTGTTCTCGATCCTGCGTCAGGCCCTCGGCCTGCAACAGACGCCGTCGAACCAGATCCTCACCGGCATGGCACTGTTCCTGACGCTGTTCATCATGGCGCCGGTGTTCGACAAGGTGAACCAGCAAGCCCTGCAACCGTACCTGGCGGAGAAAATGACCGCCCAGGATGCGATCGACAAGGCCCAGGGCCCGATCAAGGATTTCATGCTGTCGCAGACCCGTTCCAGCGATCTTGAGTTGTTTGTGCGGTTGTCCAAGCGTACCGACATCGCCAGCCCCGACATGGCGCCGCTGACCATCCTGGTGCCGGCGTTCGTGACCTCGGAGTTGAAGACCGCGTTCCAGATCGGCTTCATGATCTTCATTCCGTTCCTGATCATCGACCTCGTCGTGGCGAGTGTGCTGATGGCCATGGGTATGATGATGCTGTCGCCGCTGATCATTTCGTTGCCGTTCAAGATCATGCTGTTTGTGTTGGTGGACGGGTGGGCGCTGATAATCGGCACCCTGGCCGGCAGTTTCGGTGGGGTGTAGGCCATGACGCCAGAAGTAGCAGTCGACCTGTTTCGCGAAGCCCTGTGGCTGACCACCATGATGGTCGCCGTACTGGTGGTGCCGAGCCTGTTGGTGGGCCTGTTGGTGGCGATGTTCCAGGCCGCGACCCAGATCAACGAACAGACCCTGAGCTTTTTGCCGCGCCTGCTGGTGATGCTGATCACCCTGATCGTTGCCGGCCCGTGGCTGGTGCAAACCTTCATGGAATACATCCTGCAGCTGTACGGCAGTATTCCGCAGTTGATCGGCTGACCCCGTGAATTCGATGCTGGCCTTGACCGACACCCAGATCAGCACCTGGGTGGCCTCGTTCATCCTGCCGTTGTTCCGGGTCACGGCCGTGCTGATGACCATGCCGGTGTTCGGCACCACCCTGGTACCACGGCGCATCCGCCTGTATTTCGCGGTGGCGATCACCGTGGTGATCGTGCCGGGCTTGCCGCCGATGCCGCCGGTGAATGCCCTGGACCTCAGTGCAATGATGCTGATCGCCGAGCAAATCATCATCGGCGCCTTGCTGGGCTTCTCCCTGACGCTGTTCTTCCAGGCCTTCGTGATCGCCGGGCAGATCATCTCGATCCAGATGGGCATGGGCTTCGCGTCCATGGTCGACCCTACCAACGGCGTGTCGGTGGCGGTGATCGGGCAATTCCTGACGATGCTGGTGACCTTGCTGTTCCTGGCCATGAACGGCCACCTGGTGGTGTTCGAGGTGATGACCGAAAGCTTCACCACCTTGCCGGTGGGCAGCGGGTTGGTGGTCAATCATTTCTGGGAGCTGGTGGGGCGCTTGAGCTGGGTGCTCGGTGCATCCCTGCTGCTGGTATTGCCGGCGATCACTGCGCTGCTGGTGGTCAACATCGCCTTTGGCGTGATGACCCGGGCGGCGCCGCAGTTGAACATTTTCTCCATCGGTTTCCCGTTGACCCTGGTGCTGGGCATGGGGATTTTCTGGGTCGGCATGGCTGACATTCTCAATCAGTATCAACCGCTGGCGACCGACGCCTTGCAGTTTTTACGTGACTTGGCGCGGGCGCGGTAAGCCATGGCCGAGAGCGAGAGTGGCCAGGATAAGACAGAAGACCCCACGGAGAAACGTAAAAAGGACTCCCGGGAAAAGGGCGAGATTGCCCGCTCCAAAGAGCTCAACACCCTGGCGATCATGCTCGCCGGTTCCGGCGGCCTGCTGATCTACGGCGGTGGCCTGGCCCTGGACCTGATGGAGTTGATGCGCCTGAATTTCTCCCTGCCCCGCGACGTGCTGCTGAGCCCGGGTGCCATGGGCTTGTACCTGCTGCACTCGGGCAAGATTGCGATCCTCGCGGTGCAGCCGATCCTCATCACCTTGTTGCTGGCGGCCCTGATCGGCCCGATTTCCCTCGGCGGCTGGCTGTTTGCCGCCGGCAGCCTGGCGCCCAAATTCAGCCGGATGAACCCGGCGGCCGGGCTCAAGCGGATGTTTTCCACCAAGGCCCTGGTGGAACTGCTCAAGGCCTTGGCCAAGTTCATCCTGATCCTGTTTGTGGCGTTGACGGTGTTGTCGTCCGACATCGACGACCTGCTGCGCATCGCCCATGAGCCGATCGAGCTGGCGATCATCCACAGTGTGCAAGTGGTGGGCTGGAGCTCGCTGTGGATGGCCTGCGGGCTGATCCTCATTGCTGCGGTGGATGCGCCGATCCAGCTGTGGGAAAGCCACAAGAAACTGCTGATGACCAAGCAGGAAGTGCGCGACGAGCACAAGGACCAGGAAGGCCGGCCCGAGGTCAAGCAGCGGATTCGCCAGCTGCAGCGCGAGATGTCCCAGCGCAAGATGATGGCCTCGGTGCCCGATGCCGATGTGGTCATCACCAACCCGACCCACTACGCCGTGGCGCTCAAGTACGACCCGGAGAAGGGTGGGGCGCCGATGTTGCTGGCCAAGGGCAGTGATTTCACGGCGTTGAAAATCCGCGAGATTGCGGTCGCCAATGACATCCTGCTGCTGGAATCGCCGGAGTTGGCGCGGTCGATCTTCTACTCCACCGACCTGGACCAGGAGATCCCGGCCGGGTTGTATCTGGCGGTGGCTCAGGTGTTGGCGTACGTGTATCAGATCCGCCAGTACCGGGCGGGCAAGGGCAAGCGGCCGGATCCGCTGAAGGACCTGCCGATTCCGCCGGATTTGCGTCGGGATTCCTGATTTTGTAGCGTCCCTCCTGGCCTCTTCGCGAGCAAGCCCGCTCCCACATTTGACCGTGTATATCCCGTATAAACGCGGTCAAATGTGGGAGCGGGCTTGCTCGCGAAGGCGTCCGCCCAAACAACAGAAATCCCCCTGAGCGTTCCCGCAATTGCATCTCGCACCGTGTAAGTCGCGGGCGAGGGCGCTACCTCAATCAGCGTGGCGAGGGAGCTTGCTCCCGCTGGGGTGCGAAGCGCCCCCAATAAAGCTACCGCGGTGAATCAGGCAAAGCGCGCAAGCCGTTCCGGGGCTGCTGCGCAGCCCAGCGGGAGCAAGCTCCCTCGCCACAGGTGATGTGCACGCGGCGGTATGTCGTTGCTGGCCGCCGGAACGATCTGCTTCCTCAAGCAAAAGTTGGAAGGCTTCTTGCAATACCGCCTCCAGGACGCTTCCCGGCGTCAAAAGTTTGCTTCAAGGAAACGAGGAATACCGGTGGATCGCTCTCAAATGCTCAGCACGGCCCGTGGCACCCTGACTGACCTCTCGCGAGGCAATCTGGGTGTGCCGTTGTTGTTGCTGGTGATGCTGGCAATGATGATGTTGCCGATGCCGCCGTTCCTGCTGGATGTGTTCTTCACCTTCAACATTGCGCTGTCGGTCGTCGTGTTGCTGGTGTGCGTATACGCCCTGCGGCCGCTGGATTTCGCGGTATTCCCAACCATCCTGCTGATCGCCACCCTGCTGCGGCTGGCGCTTAACGTGGCTTCCACCCGGGTGGTGATGCTCCACGGCCAGGACGGCCACGCCGCCGCGGGCAAGGTGATCCAGGCCTTCGGTGAGGTGGTGATCGGCGGTAACTACGTGGTCGGTATCGTGGTTTTTGCGATCTTGATGATCATCAACTTCGTGGTCGTGACCAAGGGCGCCGGGCGGATTTCCGAGGTGAGCGCGCGTTTTACCCTCGACGCGATGCCCGGCAAGCAGATGGCGATCGACGCCGACCTCAACGCCGGCCTGATCGACCAGAACCAGGCCAAGGCCCGTCGCCTTGAAGTCGCCCAGGAAGCCGAGTTCTATGGGTCCATGGACGGTGCCAGCAAATTCGTGCGCGGCGACGCCATCGCCGGCCTGTTGATTCTGTTTATCAACCTGATCGGCGGCATGGCGGTCGGCATCTTCCAGCACGGCATGACCTTTGGCGACGCCGGCAAGGTTTACGCCCTGCTGACCATCGGTGACGGTTTAGTGGCGCAATTGCCATCACTGTTGTTATCTACAGCTGCGGCGATCATGGTGACCCGTGCTTCGGGCTCCGAAGACATGGGCAAGCAGATCAGCCGGCAGATGTTTGCCTCGCCCAAGGCGCTGGCGGTGGCGGCAGGCATCATGGCGATCATGGGCATCGTGCCGGGCATGCCCCATGTCTCGTTCCTGAGCATGGCCGCCATGGCCGCCGGCGGTGCCTACCTGTTCTGGAAAAAACAAAACAACATCAAGGTGATTGCCCAGCAGGAAGTGGCGCGCCAGCAGGAACTGCTGCCATCGCCGGCCCGCGCCCTGGAAACCAAGGAGCTGGGCTGGGACGACGTGACCCCGATCGACATGATCGGCCTGGAAGTCGGCTACCGCCTGATTCCCCTGGTGGATCGCAACCAGGGCGGGCAATTGCTGGCGCGGATCAAGGGTGTGCGCAAGAAGTTGTCCCAGGACCTGGGCTTCCTGATGCCCACCGTGCACATTCGCGACAACCTCGACCTGGCCCCGAGCGCCTACCGCCTGACCCTGATGGGGGTGATTCTGGCCGAGGCCGAGATCTACCCGGACCGCGAACTGGCGATCAACCCGGGCCAGGTGTTTGGCAGCCTCAACGGGATTACCGCCAAAGATCCGGCTTTTGGCCTGGAAGCGGTATGGATCGAAATCAGCCAGCGCAGCCAGGCGCAGTCGCTGGGCTACACCGTGGTCGACGCCAGCACTGTGGTCGCCACCCACCTCAACCAGATTCTGTACAAGCACTCCCACGAGCTGATTGGCCACGAAGAAGTCCAGCAACTCTTGCAATTGCTGGCCAAGGCCTCGCCAAAACTCGCCGAAGAGTTGGTACCGGGTGTGCTGTCCACCTCGCAACTGCTCAAGGTGCTGCAAGCGCTGTTGGCCGAGCAGGTGCCGGTGCGGGACATTCGCAGCATTGCCGAAGCTATCGCCAACAATGCCGCCAAGAGTCAAGATACTGCCGCCCTGGTGGCCGCAGTGCGCGTCGGATTGTCGCGTGCAATCGTCCAAAGCATTGTAGGGCTTGACTCCGAGCTGCCTGTTATCACCTTGGAACCAAGGTTGGAACAAATATTGCTCAATAGTATTCAGAAGGCTGGGCAGGGCGCTGATGAGGGCGTGTTGCTGGAGCCAAGCATGGCAGAGAAGCTGCAGCGTTCGTTGATCGAGGCCGCGCAGCGCCAGGAAATGGAAGGCCATCCGGTGATCCTGCTGGTGGCTGGCCCCGTCCGGGCGATGTTGTCGCGGTTTGGACGCCTGGCTATACCGAATTTGCACGTATTGGCTTACCAGGAAATTCCTGACAATAAGCAAGTGACTATCGTCGCGACAGTAGGGCCCAACGGCTGAGGTAGTGGGATATGCAAGTGAAGCGTTTTTTCGCCGCCGATATGCGTCAGGCCATGAAACTGGTACGTGATGAGTTGGGCGCCGACGCTGCGATTATCGGTAACCGTCGTATTGCCGGCGGTGTGGAGCTGACGGCTGCCCTGGATTACAAACCCTCGGCCCTGGCGCCGCGCGTGCCGAACATGGAACTGGAAGACGAGCTGCGCAAGACCGCTTCGCGCATTGTCTCGGCCCAGGCTGAACTGAGCATGCGTGGCGACAGCGACGCCTCCACCAATCGCCAGCTGTTCGCCGGGCTGCCGTTGA
>NZ_JACARK010000611.1:0-3837 GCF_013386655.1 Pseudomonas sp. K5002
CCACCAATGCGCCGAGCAGCATGCGCGGCACGCGGATCAGCCACACGATATGTTCCTGCCCCGCGCTCCAGTCCATCTCGCCAACGCCGAAGGCTTTATGCAGCAGGATCCGCCACACCACGTCCACCGGTACCCGCGCCGAGCCGAATCCCAGCGAGACCACGCACGAGATCAGCAACAACGCGCCGAGGGCACTCAGCAGCAGGGCATAGCGACGGGTGATCATTCGCCGTGGAACCCCTTGGCCAGGGTTTCAACCGCCAGCACGTTGTCGATGCCTGGCGTGGCTTGCACGTAGGGGATCACGATAAAGCGCTGGTTCTTGATCGCGTCCACCGATTGCAGCGCCGGGTTGTTCAGCAGGAACTGCTCTTTTTGCTCGGCGGTGATTTCGCTGTAGTCGACGATCACGATGACCTGCGGGTTGCGCTCCACCACGGTTTCCCAGTTGACCCGGGTCCAGCTGGCGTCCACGTCATCGAGAATGTTGCGCCCACCGGCGGCGTCGATCAGCGCCTGGGGCATGCCCAGGCGGCCGGAGGTCATGGCGCGGTCTTCGCCGCTGTCGTAGAGGAACACGCGAGGCTTGTCGGCCGGCAGGTTTTCCTGCACTTGGGCGACCTGTGCCTGCATCTGCACGATCAGTGCATTGGCGCGGTCCTGCACATCGAAGATCTTGCCCAGGTTGCGCAGGTCGTTATAGGTGTCTTCCAGGGTGGCCGCCGGGCGCTTCATCACGAAGGCACAGGACTCGGTCAGCTCGTAGACGTTGATGCCCAACGGTTGCAGGGTTTGCGGGGTGAGGTCGCCACCGACGCGCATGCCGTAGTCCCAGCCGGCGAAGAAGAAGTCGACGTTGGCGTTGAGCAGGGTTTCCACCGACGGGTATTTGCTCGCCAGTTCCGGCAGGCCGTCGAGAATCTGCGCCATTTCCGGGGTGACCGACTTCCAGCCGGTCACGCCGCTGTAGCCGGCCATGTGCGACTTGAGGCCCA
This sequence comes from Pseudomonas sp. K5002, assembly GCF_013386655.1. Classification (NCBI taxonomy): domain Bacteria; kingdom Pseudomonadati; phylum Pseudomonadota; class Gammaproteobacteria; order Pseudomonadales; family Pseudomonadaceae; genus Pseudomonas; species Pseudomonas sp. K5002. Next base: position 996 of record NZ_JACARK010000611.1, read on the forward strand.
GGGCGAGCATCATCTGGGTCATGTTGATGTCGTGGCTGACAGCGTGTTTCGGCGCCTCGGCGAAGGTCACTTCGCGGTTGCAGCTCTGGATTTTCAGCGGGTAATGGGTCGCTTCGGCGAACGCCTGGGAAGTGCCGAGCAGCAACGCGAGAGACAGCAGGGAGCGCAGGATCATGGTTGGGTTATCCAGGTGATTCGGGGGTAGCCGGACAAGGGGTGAGTGTCGATCAATGCTTCAACGCCGAACACCTCGCGCAGCAATTCGGCGGTCAGCACTTCGTGAGGTGTGCCGCTGGCGACGATGCGCCCGTGGTTGATCACATACAGCCGATCGCAGAACGCCGCGGCCAGGTTCAGGTCATGAATGCTGGCGAGGGTGCCGATGTTCAGGCGCTTGACCAGTTGCAGCAATTGCAACTGGTAGCGCGGGTCGAGGTGGTTGGTCGGTTCGTCGAGGATCAGCAGTTGCGGTTGCTGGGCCAGGGCGCGGGCGAGGATCACCCGCTGTTTTTCTCCGCCCGAGAGGGTGGCGAAGGCGTGGTCTTCAAAGCCCAGCAGGCCGACGGATTCGAGGGCCTGGCGGATCAGGTTCTGGTCTTCAAGCGTATCGCTGTCGAACAGGCCCTTGTGCGGTGTGCGGCCCATGGCGACCACTTCATCCACCCGCAGGCCGAAGGCGTCGGGAAACTCCTGGAGCACCACGGCAATGCGTTGCGCGCACCACTTCGAGGATTGCTTCCAGACGTTCTGGTGTTCCAGCAGCACCTCACCGTCAACCGGTTTGCTGAACCGATAGGCGCAGCGCAGCAGGCTGGTCTTGCCGCTGCCGTTGGGGCCGATCAGCCCGACGAACTCACCGGCGCTCACGTGCAGGCTGGCGTCACGCAGTTGGAACTGGTGATGACAGTGCTCGTGGCCTGGTGGGGTCCAGGCGAGGGCGGTGAGGTTGAGTGAGGTCATCTTTACTCTCAGGTCCAACACAGGACAAATGTGGGAGCGGGCTTACTCGCGAAAGCGGTGGATCAGTAACAGATACAGTGCCTGACACACCGCATTCGCGAGCAAGCCCGCTCCCACATTTGGACAGTGTTGCGTTCAGTTAGAAGGTGTAGTCCGCCGTCACGAAGAGCGAGCGCGGCTCGCCCAGGATCCATTGCTGGCCGTCGTTGTATTGGCTGACGGCGTAAGTGCGGTCGAACAGGTTATTCAATTGCAGGCCCAATGTCGTGTTGCGCATGGCTTTCCATGAAACGCTGGCGTCGACCACGGTGTAGCTCGGCACTTCGCTGGTGTTGGCGGTGTTGGCGAAACGCGAGTCTACATAACGCACGCCCGCACCGGCACGCACGTCGTCATTGATGGCCTTGCTCAGCCACAGGTTGGCGGTGCGACGCGGCACGTCGGTGGGGCGGTTACCGTCGCGGGACACGGACTGGCCGTTGACCACTTCGGAGAAGTCGTCGTACTGCGCCCGCACGATCGCAGCGTTGGCTTGCAGTTGCCAGGCATCGGGCAGTTGCAGGTCGAGGCTGGCTTCCAGGCCGTTGGAGGATTGCTGGCCGACTTGTTCCTTGAGGGTGGTGCCTGGAACGCTCACCAACAGTTTCTTTTTGACGATGTGGTAGGCCGCCAGGGTCCATTCACCACGGGAATCCCAGAACGCCTGCTTGAGGCCGATCTCGGTTTGCTTGGCGGTGGACAGGCCGAACTGCTGCTGGCTCGGGCTCAGGGTGATCAGGCTGCCAACGCCGTCAGTGCTGGTGGCGTATTGGGCGTAGACCGAGGTGTCCGGGGTGATCGCGTAGACCAGGCCGGCTTTCCAGTTGTTGCCGGTAAAGGTCTTGTTGGCGTCGCTGCCATCCACCAGGGAGTCACTGTCGATGTGCAGGTAATCGCGGCGCACGCCGGTGATCAGCGACAGTTTATCGGTCAGTTGCAGGCGGTTTTCGGCGAACGCGGCCAGCTGTTTGGTGGTGCTGACGGACTGCGGGACGAAGGGGCTGGCGCTTTCAAACGGCTGCGGTACCGGGTGGTTGATGTCCACCGGTTGGCCGGCGTTCGTCAGGTCATCGAACGGCGAGTTGCTGGCCAGGCGGAAGCGAATGCGGTTGTACTCCACCCCCGTCACCGTCTGGCTGTCGAGGCCGAACAGCGTGTGCTTGAAAGTGAAGGTCTGGCGGTCGCCCACCTGTTCCTGGTTGTGCTTGATGCCCAGGTAGCTCTGGCGCACCAGGCCGCCGTCGACGTAGTTGTAGCTCTCGGCGTTCTGCCAGCGCCGCTGGTTTTTCAGGTAGGACAGTTCGTTGGTGGCGGTGACGTTGTCGTTGATCTGCCACTCGCTGGTCAGGCGCGTCCACTGGTCGTTGTAGTGCTGGATATCGTTGCTGACGTTGTAGTTCTTGTCCCGCAGGCCCTTGTGCAACTGGCCGTTGATCAGCGGTGTGCCGTAGTCGTTTTGCGGGGTCTGGTCGCCGTAGTCGGAGGCCAGGGTGAAGCTCAGGTTATCCGCCGCCTGCCAGCGCAGGGCACCGCTGACGAAGTCGCTGCCGGAGTCGCCACGGTCGATGAAGCCGTTGCTGCGCAGGCGGTTGATGTTCAGGCGATAGCTCAGGGTGTCGGTCAGCGAGCCGCCGCTGTCGAGGGCTTGCTGCTGGCGGTCATAAGAACCGTAGCCCAGGCGGATATGGTTTTCGATCTCGCCCTCGAAGGGTTTCTTCGCGATGGTGTTGATCACCGCGCCGGTGGCGCCCTGGCCGTACATCACCGAGGCCGGGCCGCGCAGTACGTCCACCCGCTCAACGGACCAGGTGTCCACCGGGAAGGTGGAAGTGCCCGCGCCATC
>NZ_JACARK010000612.1:0-2848 GCF_013386655.1 Pseudomonas sp. K5002
GATGGTCACCACGCCTCGTCGTAGCGCTGCCAGGTCACGGGAGCCGGTGACGATGTTGTCCAGGTCCAGCAGCAATTTCTCCATCGGCCCGCGTGCATCCAGCCCGGCGGCGGTGATGCTGACGTGGCGCGGGCTGCGGTCGAGCAGCGCGACGCCCAGCCATTCCTCCAGTTGCTGCACCTGCACGGTCAGCGCCGAGGGCGACAAATGCAGTTCGTTGGCAGCCTTGGTAAAGCTGCCCGTGCGGGCAACGGCGAGAAACGCCTGGATATGCTGGATCGAATTTTTCATTTTTATTTTGCTCGAGCGTTTTGTTTTTTCGAATGTTGAGTGCCGAATATTCCAATTTACAAAGACTAACGCGATTCCAATACTCCAGGGAAAACAATAACCGGCCGAAAACGCCGTTCTGGAGCTACCCCATGCTCGCTACCCTGGGTGTCATCACCATCCTGTGCCTGCTCACTGCCGTCATGAGCAAACGCCTGTCGCCACTGGTGGCCCTGATCGCCTTGCCGATCATCGCCGCGCTGCTGGGCGGTTTCGGCCTGCAAACCAGCGCCTTCATCATCACCGGCATCAAGAACGTCGCCCCCGTGGTGGGGATGTTTGTGTTCGCGATCCTGTTCTTCGGGATCATGACCGATGCCGGCATGCTGGATCCAATCATTGATCGCATCCTGCGCACGGTAGGGACGCGTCCTACAAGGATTGTCGTCGGTACCGCGACCCTGGCCCTGCTGGTGCACCTCGACGGCTCCGGCGCGGTGACCTTCCTGGTGACGGTGCCGGCGATGCTGCCGCTGTACACGCGGCTGGGAATTGATAAACGCATCCTCGCGTGTGTGGCGGCGATGGCGGCCGGGGTCAACTTCCTGCCGTGGACCGGCCCGGTACTGCGTTCCTCGGCGGCGCTGCACGTGCCGGTGGCGGACTTGTTCCAGCCGCTGATCCCGGTGCAGATCGTTGGCCTGGTCTTTGTATTCGCCTGCGCCTGGTGGCTGGGCCACCGGGAAGAAAAACGCCTGGGCCTGGGCGCTGGTTCCAGCGTGGACGCCGTGCCGCAACGGGTGCTCAGCGACGATGACATTGCCCTGCGTCGCCCGCGGCTGTTCTGGGTCAACCTGGTCCTGACGGTACTGGTGATGGTGGTGATGATCGCCGGTTGGGTCGACCCGGTGGTGATGTTCATGCTCGGCACCGTGGTGGCGCTGTGCATCAACTACCCGAACGTCGACGCCCAGCGCGCGCGGATCGACGCCCACGCAAAAACCGCCCTGACCATGGCCAGCATCCTGCTCGCCGCCGGTGTGTTCACCGGCATCATGCAAGGCACCGGCATGCTCAAGGCCATCGCCGAAGTGGCGGTGGCGCAGATTCCGGCGGGCCACGGCAAGCTGATCCCGGCGGTGGTGGGCTTCCTGTCGATGCCGTTGAGCATGCTGTTTGACCCCGATTCCTACTACTTCGGCGTGATGCCGGTGATCGCCGAAGTCGGCAAGGCCTTGGGCGTCGACCCGCTGCAAGTGGCCCAGGCCTCGTTGCTGGGCGTGCACACCACCGGCTTTCCGGTCAGCCCGTTGACGCCGGCGACCTTCCTGTTGGTGGGCCTGTGCAAGATCGAATTGGCCGATCACCAGCGCTTCACCATCCCCTTTCTGTTTGCCGCGTCGGTGTTGATGACTCTGACGGCTTTGCTCCTGGGAGTGATTTGAAATGAAAACCTTGCGCATCGGTTCCGGCGCCGGCTACTCCGGCGACCGTATCGAACCTGCGGTGGAATTGGCCGAACAGGGCGACCTGGATTACCTGGTCTTCGAATGCCTGGCCGAACGCACCATCGCCCTGGCGCAACAGGCGCGGATCAGCGATCCACAAGGCGGTTACGACCCGCTGTTGAGTGAGCGCATGCGCCGCGTGCTGCCCTTTGTCGGCCGGTCCGAAGGGCGCCGACGCCTGCGGGTAATCACCAATATGGGCGCGGCCAATCCGGTGGCGGCGGCGGTTGAAGTGCGGCGGATTGCCAGTGAACTGGGGCTTAACCTCAAGGTGCTGGCGGTGGTTGGCGACGACGTGCTTGAGACCTTGCGTGCCCAGCCGGAGCAGTTGCTCGACAACGGCCAGACCCTTGGCTCGTTGGGCGAGCGGTTGATTTCCGCGAACGCCTATTTGGGCGCCGACGGCATTATCGACGCCTTGCGCGCCGAGGCCGACGTGGTGATCACCGGCCGGGTGGCAGACCCTTCGCTGTTCCTGGCGCCGCAGATGTTCGAATTCGGCTGGGCTGCGGATGATTGGCAACGGCTGGGGCTCGGCACGCTGGTGGGGCATTTACTGGAATGTGCGGGGCAGGTCAGCGGTGGCTACTTTGCCGATCCGGGTTTCAAGGACGTGGACGATCTGGCACGCCTTGGCTTTCCACTGGCCGAGATTGACCCAGACGGCGAGGCCTTGATCACCAAGGTCGCAGGTTCCGGTGGGCGGGTCAGCCGTGCCACGTGCACCGAACAATTGATCTACGAAGTGCACGACCCGGCGGCCTACCTCACACCGGACGTGTGCGCGGATTTTTCCCAGGTGGCGTTTACCGAAGAAACCGTGGACCGGGTGCGTGCCCACGGCGCGAGCGGACGGCCACGTCCCGAAGCGTTGAAAGTCAGCGTCGGTTATCTGGACGGCTGGATCGGTGAGGGGCAGATTTCCTACGGTGGCCCGGGCGCGGTCGCTCGTGCGCAACTGGCTCGCGATGTGGTCCTGAAACGCTTGGAGTTGACCGGCGTGCGCATGCAGGACGTGCGTGCCGAATTGATCGGCGTCGACTCCCTGCACGGCCCGCGCAGCACGGTTG
>NZ_JACARK010000613.1:0-1101 GCF_013386655.1 Pseudomonas sp. K5002
ACATGGTCGACCTCGACAGCGACCCGACCAAGCTGCTGGACGTGGTGCAGATCGGCAAGGAATTGCTGGTGACCCGTGGTGCGCTGACCACCTTTTCCATCGCCAACGACGTGGCCAAGTACTTCGCGATCCTGCCAGCGCTGTTCGCCTCGATCTACCCGCAACTGGGTGTGCTCAACGTGATGCACCTGCAAAGCCCGCAGAGCGCGATCCTCTCGGCCATCGTGTTCAACGCGCTGATCATCGTGGTGCTGATCCCGCTGGCGCTGCGCGGTGTGCGCGTACAGGCGGCGAGTGCGGCGGCATTGCTGCGTCGCAACCTGCTGATCTACGGCCTGGGCGGGATCGTGGTGCCGTTCGTGGGCATCAAGGCGATCGACATGCTGTTGACCGCGCTGCACCTGGTTTGACTCGATGCCCGCAGGCGCCGGCAAACCGGTGCCTGCAGGTTGCAATGACCGAATTGAGGAATTTGAAATGTCCAACATTATCCGCCCGGCCCTGAGCCTGCTGGTGTTGATGAGCCTGATCACCGGCGTGGCCTATCCCCTGGTTGTTACCGGCGTGGCGCAAGTCGCGTTCCCTGACCAGGCCAACGGCAGCCTGGTACACGATGCCAGCGGCAAGGTGCGTGGTTCGAGCCTGATTGCCCAGGATTTCACCGGTGACGGCTGGTTCCACCCACGGCCATCTGCCGGTGCGTTTGCTACGGTTTCCAGCAGCGCCAGCAACCTCGGCCCAAGCAACCCCGCACTGGCCACTCGTGTATTTGACGATGCCAGGAAAATGCTGGTGCCAGACCAGGGACCGGTGCCGATGGCATTGCTGACTACCTCCGGCAGCGGTCTTGATCCACACTTGCCACCGCAGGCAATTGCCTATCAACTGGCCCGGGTAGCCGCCGCACGTAATCTGCCGGTGGCGACCCTGCAGCGCTTGATGGACGAGCACATCGAAAGCCCGCTGGTGGGGCCGCCGGTGGTGAACGTGCTGGCGTTGAACATGGCCTTGGAAAAACTGTAAGCCGTGGCGCCGCTTTCGCGAGCAAGCCCGCTCCCACATTCGACTGAGTTTCACCTTTGGAATGCGGTCAAATGTGGG
>NZ_JACARK010000613.1:1149-1334 GCF_013386655.1 Pseudomonas sp. K5002
GGCTTGCTCGCGAAGGCGGACTCAAGAAACCCACATCAACACCTGAAGGAAGACCGCCCGCATGAGCGACTCCGGCCGCGCCGATGCCCTGTTAGCCGATCTACCCCGAGACGGCCGTGGCCGGCTCAAAGTCTTCCTCGGCGCCGCGCCCGGCGTGGGCAAGACCTACGCCATGCTCCAGGCTG
>NZ_JACARK010000614.1:0-1057 GCF_013386655.1 Pseudomonas sp. K5002
TGGCCGATCTCGCCGTAGCCCGCGAGGCTGATGCGGCTTTTTTCGGCGGCGTCGGCCGGGGTGGTACCGGCACCGGAAATGGTCCCGGGTGGAATGATCGCGCCGTTGGCACCGGTGTCGAACGGCCCGCTGGCGTAGGAGGCGAGGTCACCCTTGCCGATCTTGTAGTCTTCGTAGCGCTGTTCCAGGCCCCAGGAAATCTGCGTCGGCTTGTACAGGCCGAGGTCGAAGGCGCGGGTCAGGTCGAGGTTGTTGGTCCACTGGCTGAAGGTTTTTACGCCGGTGTCGACCGAGGTCGGTGAGTTCGGGCCGTAGCTCAGGTTGTAGGTGTCGGTGAGGGTGGCCCGGGCATGGTCCTGGCCGTAGGTGCTCGACAGGTCATAGTCCCAGCCGGCGGCCTGGCCCTTGCCGCCAAACGCCACCTGGAAGTCGTCTTCGATGAAGCGCAGGTTGTCTTCGATACCTTCCGGGTAAGGGGTCTGGATGCCGTTGAACGACGGAGGCTGGTGGAATGCCAGGGGCTTTTCCGAGTTGCGGTGGGTGTAGGTCGAGAACGAGTACAGGGTCAGCGCGTCGGCGACCGGCAGCTCGGCGTTGTAGCCGAGGCTGAAGTTCTTCGCCTCGGGCAAGCCGGTGCCGTAGTAGGTGTGGCGTTGGCTGGTGTTGCCGGCACTGTCGGTGTACGGCGCCGCATCGGAACGGTCCGAGACGTCCTGTTTCTTCACGTCCAGGGCGAGGTTGATGAAACCGTCGTTGGGCAGGGCCAGGCCGACATTGCCGGTTTGACGCACGGTTTCGCCATCGCCGTTTTCATAGTTCTGGCCGTAGGTGGTGGACAAGCTGCCGCCGTGGTCGGTTTGCTTGAGCACGATGTTGATCACGCCGCCGATGGCGTCCGACCCGTATTGCGCCGAGGCGCCGTCACGCAGGACTTCGATGTGATCCACCAGGGCGGTGGGGATCATGTCCAGGTCCACCGGTTGCGAGCCGGAGTTGAGGGAGGTGGCGTTGTTCAGCAGCGCGCTGTTGTGGCGGCGCTTGCCGTTGACCAGCACCA
>NZ_JACARK010000615.1:0-2873 GCF_013386655.1 Pseudomonas sp. K5002
GGCAGCGGGCAGGGCGATGCGCCAGACGAAGGTCGGCCAGCGCAGGCGGTACACGTCGGCCACTTCGAAGTAGCTGCGGGGAATGCCCTTGACGCCTTCGCTGGCGGCCAGGGCCACCGGGAAAAATGCGGTCTTGGCGACGATGATGATCTTGAAGGTTTCATCAATGCCGAACAGCAGCACGAACATCGGGATCAGCGCGATGCTGGGGATCTGGCGCAAGGTGTGGAACAGCGGGGCGCAATACACCTCGACGTTCTTTGACAGGGCCATCAGCACGCCGAAGGCCAGGCCGCACAGCGAGCCGATGCCAAAGCCCAGACCGAGCCGGGACAGGCTGTTGCCCAGGTGTTCAGCGAGTTCGCCGCTGGCGAGCAGTTCTTCAAAGGTTTGCAGGACCTGGGCCGGCGGTACCAGCAGGTTGCGCGGGAAGATCCCGAGGTGCGCCACCAGCGTCCAGGTGGCGAGCAGGGCCAGCGGCGAGATGAGCCAGGTCAGGGCAGTGAGCAATCGGTAAGGGCGCATGGCGGGTCTTATTTCAGCGAAGTACCCGGGGGCTATCGCAAGACATGTGCCAGTGAACACAACAGGGGAGAACAATGAAGGCCAAATGTGGGAGCTGGCTTGCCTGCGATGACGGTGGCCAGTAAACATTGAGGCTGGCTGATCCACCGTCATCGCAGGCAAGCCAGCTCCCACAATGGATGGGTGTACATCCGAATGCCCGAATGATGCCTGGCCAACACTGGGGTGCTGCTGCAGCAACACCCCATCAGCAATTACCTCAGAAGTCGTAGCTCACACTGGTGTAGTAGAACGCACCCTGGGCGCCTTCAGGACTGGTGATCGAGTAGATCGGCACACCGTACAACTGCGCGCCGGAAGCCTTGTCCGGGTGAGTGTTGAACAGGTTCGTCGCACCGGCTGAAAGCTTGATCCCCTTGCCAAGGTTGTAGGACACGTCCAGGTCGGTGACCCATTGCGGGCTGAAGGTCTGGTCGAGGTTCGGGTTGGCGGCGTTGAGGCTTTTCCATTCGCCATAACGGCGCTGGGCCACGGTGACTCCCCACTTTTCATAGGCCCAGTTGGCGCTGAGGGTCAGCTTGTAGTCCGGGGTGCCGTGCTCGATCAGGCCTTGGGTGGTGCGGCCGATGATCTGGTTGCCCGCGATGTTGCCGACGTTGCGCAGGTCGGTGATTTGCGTGCGATTACGCGCATAGCCGGCGTTGAAGTTCACCCGGCCCCATTGCTGCAGGTCGAGTTTGTAGTTGCCGGTCAGTTCGATACCGTCGGTGCGGGTGTCGGCGATGTTGGTGTAGAACGCCGCGCTCTGGATATTGGCGTAAGGCGTCCCGGCGAAGATCGGCGAGACCATCGAGGCCGGCAATTGGTCGGAAAGGGTAATGCGGTTGTTGATGTTGATGCGGTAGGCATCCACCGTCACCGATGCGTTGTCCAGCGGTTGCCAGACCAGGCCCAGCGAGTAGTTGGTCGACTCCTCGGGCTTGAGCTGTGTGCCGCCCAGGGCCTGGGCTTCCGGGCTGTTGGCGCGCAAGGTGCGCTGCTGCACCTCGACGTAGTTGCCGCTGCCCGGCGGCTGTTCCACCACCTGCACACTGAACGACGACATGCCGCTCTGCGCCAGGGACGGTGCGCGATAGCCGGTGCTGGCGCTGGCCCGTGCGGCGATCTGCGGGGTGAAGTCGTAGCGCAGCGACAGCTTGCCGTTGGTGGTGTCGCCAAAGTCCGAATAGTGCTCGGTACGCACTGCGACACCGGCCTGGAACTTCTCGGTGACCTGGCCTTCGACATCCAGATACGCGCCCAGCACCTTGCGTTGCAGCGAGTCGGCATCCACCGGGGTGATACCCGAGTAATACCCGGTGAGCCGGCGTCCGGTCACCGGGTCAACGGTGTTGAACAGCGGGCCGTTCTGCGAGGCGGCCGGCGCGCCTGCGCTCAACTGGTAATTTTCCTGGCGCCAGGCCAGGCCTGCGGAGACGGTCAGCGGCTTGAACAGCAAGTCGGTGGGGAAGTCCCGCACCCAATCCAGGGTCACGTTGGTCTGGTCGTTCTTGCGCTCGCCGGTGTAGATCGTCGCCGGGCTGTTGGTGCCCCAACTGGGGTTGATCGCGTTGTAGTCGGTGGACTTGACGATGTTGGTGCCGTGGTTAAGCGCCAGGTCGAACTTGCCCAGTTGCTCGTTTTCGTACCGCAGGCCACCGGTGGCGGCATAGTCTTCCAGGGTGTAGCGCGTGATCGGCAAACGGCCGTCCGGATAACGCTGCAAGGAAACGCTGCCGTAGTTGTTGTACAGCGCGGTGGGCGGGTCAAAAAAACCGGTGGAGTCGGTGTTCTTGTGGGAATAGGTGGCGAACCCGTAGGCGGTCAATCCTTCGCCCACACCCATCTCGCCGTTGGCCAGGAAGTTGTACTGGTCGGAGACACTGTTGGAGCCCCAGTTCCAGGTGCGATAGCGGTTGTTCTGCTCGCGCGGCGTGTTCACGCTGGTGTCGCCGCGATAAAAGATTCGGTTGTCCGGGTTGGTGTCGCTGGCCGGGTCCTGGCTGCCGGCATCGAAACTCAAAGTCAGGAAACCGTCATTCGGCAGTTCGAAGCCTTTCCAGCCGCTGTACTTGCGCTGCATGCCATCGCCCTTGTTGTAGCCACCGAAACGGTAGCCGACGTTGCCGCCGTCGTCCTTTTGCTTGAGCACGATGTTGATCACCCCGGCAATCGCATCGGAGCCGTATTGAGCGGCGGCGCCGTCACGCAGGATCTCCACGTGGTCGATCGCGCTCAACGGGATCAGGCTCAAGTCCACCGCTGCCGCGCCACGACCGTTGGCCAGGCTCTGGCGGGTGATGTTGGCG
>NZ_JACARK010000616.1:0-857 GCF_013386655.1 Pseudomonas sp. K5002
TGAAGGTCGATGCCGCTTGCCGCGCCTCTCGTGGGCCGGACTCGTTCAGCGGTGGGCTGTCGAGGTCCAGGCTCAGGCGCTCGGCCGCGGCGCTCAGGCGCTGGATTGGCCGGCTGAGCAGCTTGGCGCCGTACCAGGCGGCAATGATCAGCGAGATAAACTGGAAGGTCAGCGGCACCACAGGCCCGCCGAACCAGGGACGGCGATGCTCCTTGGGCATTGGCGTCAGGCTGCCGTCCGGTTGCTCGATGAAGGTCTCGTGGGGCGGAGGGGGCGGCGGGCCATAATGGTGAAACCAGAAGAATGCCAGCGCGTGGGCCAGCACAATCGCTACCAGCAACACACCGAACAGCCGCCCGAACAGGGTGTTGAAGGCGTTGCGCATCAGCCGATATCTCGGGCGTCGAACAGGTAGCCTTCACCGCGTACGGTCTTGATCAACTGCGGGGCCTTGGGGTCGTCCCCCAGCTTCTGGCGCAAGCGCGAGACCAGCAGGTCAATACTGCGATCAAAGGCCTCGATGGAGCGACCCCGGGCCGCGTCCAGCAATTGTTCGCGGCTCAGCACCCGGCGCGGGCGCTCGATAAACACCCACAGCAAACGGAATTCGGCGTTGGACAGCGGCACCACCAGCCCGTCGTCGGCCACCAGCTGGCGCAGCACGCTGTTGAGGCGCCAGTTGTCGAAGCGGATATTCGCCCGCTGCTCGGTGCGGTCATCCCGCACCCGGCGCAGGATGGTCTGGATGCGCGCCACCAGTTCACGGGGCTCGAAGGGCTTGGACATGTAGTCGTCGGCCCCCAGTTCCAGGCCGATAATGCGGTCGGTAGGTTCGCAGCGGGCGGTGAGCATCAGGA
>NZ_JACARK010000617.1:0-726 GCF_013386655.1 Pseudomonas sp. K5002
GTCGCGGGCGGTGAGCATCAGGATCGGCAGCGTGGCCGAGTCGGCCCGCAGCAACCGGCAGACCTGCAGGCCGTCGAGGCCCGGCAGCATCAGGTCGAGAATCACCAGGTCCGGTGGGTTGAGCCGCGCACGCTCACGCACGTGGTCGCCACGGCTGAGCACACTGACGTGATAGCCGTTGCGTTCCAGGTAACTGGCGATCAATTCGGAGAGCGCGGCGTCGTCTTCCACCAGAAGAATGTTGGGCATGGTATTTCCAAATAATACAATTTCTGAGTAGTACGCAAATCCAATGTGGGAGCGGGCTAGCTCGCGAAAGCGGTGTTTCAGTTAACGCACACGGCGACTGACACACCGCCTTCGCGAGCAAGCCCGCTCCCACATTTGATCTTCGGTATCAGGAAGATCGTGTAAGGTTCGGCGGTTATGAAGGATATACGCCCGCGTGCATCTGTGGGTCGCACCTTACATTTCTTCACACACCACCTACAGAGCTTCACAGCACTGTGGCGGGGGCGCCCGTAGGATGCGCCAGTCAATATTGGGATATGAGCATGTCGAAGAATCTGTTTGCGCCGTTTTGCCTGTTGGCCCTGACACTGGCGTTGAGCGCGTGTGGCAAGTCGGCGGACGACGCCGCCGAGGCGCCGCTGGCCAAGGTGCGGATCGAAACCCTGGAAGCCAAGCCCCTGTCCATCACCAGCGAGTTGAGCGGACGGATTGCCG
>NZ_JACARK010000062.1:0-11956 GCF_013386655.1 Pseudomonas sp. K5002
GCCAGGGCGCTGCACAGCTGGCCAACTGGCTGCCGCGCCTGCTGGCCGATGACGCCGTTGCCCTGCAACTGCCGCGCTACCAGCAACAGCCGGAAGACCTGGCCGAGCAACTGCCGCGTATCGAACGCATCCTGGCCTGGCTGCACCATGCACGCCAGGTGCTGGATATCGCCGAGCTGGACCGTTTGTATGGCGAGCTGAACAAGCTGGCGCACCTGGCCAACCAGCCGATCACCGATGAGTCGCTGGATGCGCGGATGCATCAGGCGATTGCGGTGTATCAGAATCGCGCCTGGAAAACCCTGCTGCGCCTGTAAAACCTTGTGGCGAGGGAGCTTGCTCCCTCTTCACTAAAATCAGGCCAAGACAACTATCAGCGCAACACCGGCAAACTCGTGGTGGACTTGATCTCCGACAAGGCCACTATCGAGTTGACCTCCTGAATCCCCGGCACCATCGACAGCTTCTCAAAGAAAAACCGCTCATACGCCTCGATGTCCGACGTGACGATCCGCAGTAAAAAGTCCACCGCCCCCATCAGCACATAACATTCCAACACTTCCGGAAAACCGCGAATCGCCTCGGTGAATTCAGTGAAGTTGGAACGGCCGTGGGCGTTGAGTTTCACCTCGGCAAAAATCTGCGTATTAAGGCCGATTTTCTTGCGATCCAGCAGGGTGACCTGGCCGCGAATCACACCCTCCTCTTTCAGCCGCTGAATCCGGCGCCAGCACGGCGACTGCGACAGGCCGACCTGTTCGGCGATCTGCGCGCTGGAGAGCGAAGCGTCTTCCTGCAACAGCGCGAGAATGCGCCGGTCGTACACGTCCAATTCAGCGTGCATAGAAATACCCATTAATCATGATTTAAAGAATTACATGATTCTCTTATAAGCCAATACAGGCTGTTTTAGATAAGAAATCTCCCGCGACGAATGCAAAAATTTCTCCAGTCGAATCCGGAGAATCATCATGCACGTCGTCGAAGCCTCCCACCCCGCCCAACGCGTTGACGCCTGGGCCGTCAGCAATGCCCACTGCCAGGCGCACTATCAAATGCTCGCCGAGGCTGAACCCGACGTGTTGTGCCGGGTGCTCAACTATTTTGCCCTGCAGTTCCTGGTGCCACGTCAGGTGAGCGTGCAGCGTGAAGACGACCTGCTGGCGATCGATATCGTGATGGATGGCCTGAGCTGGCACCGGGCCCAGGTGATCGGCGAAAAACTTCGTAACCTGATCAGTGTGTGCTCGCTGGAGCTGCGCCCGGTAGATGCTGCGCGGCCTCTGGCGGTCCAGGCGGCCGCTCAGTAAAAGCCTGCAATAAACCCCGGAGGCCGAAGCGCAAAGCGTGACTAGCCTGAGGACTACGCCTAATCGTTGCCCAGGAACGTCACCATGTCCGTTGCGCCAAATCCCCAGGATCGCTGGCTGGAAATCCATCAGTTGTTGCCTGCCCTGATCGACCAGGGCCTGGTGCCCGCCGACCTGGCCCTACCGGCGAACAGTGGGCTGCATCCCCTGGAATGCATTGCCAGCCAGGGGCCGTCTCTGGAAATGCTGACCGAATGGCTCGCCCGCCACTGCGGCCAGCCCTACCTGCGTATCGACCCGTTGAAAATCGACGTCGCGGCGGTGGTGCCGCTGATGTCCTATGCCTTTGCCCAGCGCCACAAGATCCTGGCCGTTGCGGTCGACGCCCACAGCGTTACCGTCGCCAGTGCCCAGCCTTACGTATGCAGTTGGGAAGCCGGCCTGGCTCAGGTGTTGAAGCGCTCCATCAAGCGGGTGCTGGCCAATCCCCAGGAGATCCAGCGCTGCACCGTGGAGTTTTACCGACTGGCGAAATCGGTCAGCGGCGCCATTGATCAAAAAACCTCCGGCGCGCCGAATATCGAACAACTGCTCAATCTCGGCGCCAGCGACCAGGAGCCCGACGCCAATGACGCGCACATCGTCAACATCGTCGACTGGCTGTTGCAGTACGCCTTTGGCCAGCGGGCCAGTGATATCCATATCGAACCCGGACGCGATCAGGGGCGCGTGCGTTTTCGCATCGACGGGCTGCTGCATGATGTCTATCAATTCCCATCCCAGGTGACGATGGCGGTGGTCAGCCGCCTGAAAAGCCTGGGCCGGATGAACGTGGCGGAAAAACGCAAACCCCAGGACGGCCGGGTGAAGACCAAAAGCCCCACGGGCGGGGAGGTGGAACTGCGCCTGTCGACCTTGCCCATAGCCTTCGGCGAAAAGCTGGTGATGCGAATTTTTGACCCGCAGGTGCTGCACAAGGATTTCCAGCAACTGGGACTTTCCAACGACGACCTGCAACGCTGGCAATCCATGACCGGCCAGGCCAACGGCATCATCCTGGTCACCGGCCCTACCGGTTCCGGCAAGACCAGCACGCTGTACACCACGCTCAAGCAATTGGCCACTCGCGAGGTCAACCTGTGCACCGTCGAAGACCCGATCGAGATGGTGGAGCCGGCCTTCAACCAGATGCAGGTGCAGCACAACATCGACCTGACCTTCGCCAGCGGCATCCGCGCCCTGATGCGCCAGGACCCGGACATCATCATGATCGGCGAGATTCGCGACCTGGAAACCGCAGAAATGGCGATCCAGGCCGCCCTGACCGGGCATCTGGTGCTGTCGACGTTGCACACCAACGATGCGCCCGGCGCCATCAGCCGCTTGCTGGAACTGGGCATTCCCCATTACCTGATCAATGCCACGCTGCTGGGGGTGATGGCCCAGCGCCTGGTCAGGCTGTTGTGCCCGCACTGCAAGCGGCAAGCCGGGCAGGTCCATCAGGCAGTGGGTTGCGGCGAGTGCCGGGAAAGTGGCTATCGGGGTCGAGCCGGGGTCTACGAGATCATGCTGATGAACGATCGCCTCAAGGCCCTGGTCAGCCCGGGCACCGACCTCCAGGCCCTGCGCCTGGCGGCCCTTGACCAGGGAATGTGCAGCTTGCGGTCCGCCGGTATGCGCAAGGTAATGGCAGGACTGACAACACTTGAAGAGGTACTGCGAGTGACGCCTGGGGATTCAGAAACAAATCCTTTGATCGATGGCGCGGTAATCCGTCCTTATCCGTGACAACACCGTTACAATCGGAAAAACCTCGCTTCACCGTCACCAGACAAGGAATCGTTATGCAGATCGGAACCGTACTGCTTCTTTTTGTAGGCTTGGCCGTCGCCATCCTCTTCATGGGTTTCAAGGTGGTCCCGCAGGGTTACCAGTGGACAGTCGAGCGCTTCGGCCGCTACACCAACACCCTCAAGCCCGGCCTGAACATCATCATTCCGGTCATGGACCGCATCGGTCGCAAGATCAACGTGATGGAAAGCGTGCTGGATATCCCACCCCAGGAAGTCATCACCGCTGACAACGCCACGGTGCAGATCGACGCCGTGTGCTTCTTCCAGGTGGTCAATACCGCCCAGGCTGCCTACGAGGTGAACAACCTCGAACACGCCATCCGCAACCTGCTGCAAACCAACATCCGTACCGTGCTCGGCTCCATGGAGCTGGATGCGATGCTCAGCCAGCGTGACGGCATCAACGAAAAACTGCTGCGCACCGTCGACGAAGCCACCGCACCGTGGGGCATCAAGATCACCCGGATCGAGATCAAGGACATCAGCCCGCCTGCCGACCTGATGGCCGCCATGTCCGGCCAGATGAAGGCCGAGCGGATCAAGCGTGCGCAGATCCTCGAGGCCGAAGGCCTGCGAGCCTCCGCGATCCTGACCGCCGAAGGCAAGAAGCAGGCGCAGATCCTGGAGGCCGAAGGTGGTCGTCAGGCCGCCTTCCTGGAATCCGAAGCCCGCGAACGTCAGGCCGAGGCCGAAGCCCGCGCCACTCAAGTGGTATCGGAAGCCATCGCCACCGGTAACGTGCAGGCCATCAACTACTTCGTCGCCCAGAAATACATCGACGCACTGGGCAAGCTGGCCTCGGCCAACAACAGCAAGGTGATCCTGATGCCGCTGGAAGCCAGCCAGGTGATTGGCGCAGTCGGCGGCATCGGCGAAATCGTCAAGGCAACCTTCGACAACAAGAAAGCCTGAGGCACGCACCATGTGGGAATTCCTGCAGCACCTGTCGTTTTGGGACTGGCTGGCACTGGGCACGGTGCTGTTGATCCTTGAAGTGTTCGGTGCCGGTGGTTATCTGCTGTGGATGGGCATCGCCGCGGCAGCCGTGGGCGTGATCAAGTTCCTGGTGCCGAGCCTGGGGCTGGAGTGGCAACTGCTGCTGTTCGCCGTGTTGTCGATCCTCACGGCGGTGTACTGGTGGCGACGCCAGCGCAGCAGCGCCAAGGTCAGCGACCAGCCGGGGCTGAACATGCGCGGCTCCGAGTTGATCGGTCGCACCTTTGTGGTGCATCAGGCCATCGTCGAGGGCCGTGGCAAGATCAAGGTGGGTGACGGTGTGTGGATGGCATCCGGGCCGGACGCGCCGGCTGGGGCACACGTACGTGTCATTGGTCAGGAAGGCGTGATTTTGCAGGTTGAAACTGTTTAGTCATCCATGGAACTCGGCTGGGCTATCTACAATCAAACTGTTCAGATAACCCAGTCGGAGTCACCCATCATGCGTCTAAAATATGCTGTCGCAACCCTCGCTGTGCTTTCCCTTCCTGTCGGTTCAGCCATGGCCGACAGCTTCTGGCGTAATGTCATCTCATCGGGTGCCACGACCGGCTCGACGTACCTGACCTTCAAGGACCACAAAATGGTAGTCGCCGCCCAGGACGACGCCGGTAGCTTCGTCGCCAGTGACGGCAACATCCGTGGCCCATACCTGGAAGCTGCGATGCAGAAAGTCCGCGCCGATAACCCTGGCCTCAAGGCCACGGATATGGACCTGGCGAACGCAATCCTGGCAAAAAACGCCATTGCTTCCGAGTAATACCGCCGCATAAAAATGCCGTTCCTCGAGAGCGGCATTTTTTTGCCCTGATTTCCTACGCCAGACGCTGGCGATTCCGCATCTGAACAGGAAAAGTCCTGTCGAGTTGCAGGCGCGCCCGGCAACAAGCTATCGATTCCCTTCAGACTGAGTGAATCGATGACCATGCAAAAACTCTCCTACGCCCTGCTGCTCGCCGCGGTTGCCACGCCTTATGCCCAGGCAGAAAGCTGGTACGGGTCGGCAAAGCTCAACAGCGCCCGGCAGAATCTCTCAAGCTCACTGCTGACCAGCCCACGCGTAACCCACCGGGTAGAAGCCCCCGACAGCAGCAAGACGTTCACCGGCTCATTCGCCGTGGGCTATGCCTTTGCCGATGGCTGGCGCCTGGAGGGGGAATACACGATGCCCAGCCACTCGACCTTCAAATCCCATTGGGCACCGTTCAATGCCAACGTCAACAGCCTGCGCACCGACAGCCAGCGCCTGATGCTCAACGGTTATAAAAACATCCCGATCAATGAATGGCTGTCGTTCTACGGTATGGCGGGAGTCGGCGTGGCCCAGGTTGACGCCGAGGGTTACCAGACCAACGACACCCGCCGTTTCGCCAGCAATCGCCAATACAACTTCGCCTACAGCGTTGGCCTGGGGCTGGATGCCAAGGTCAGCGAAACCCTGACCCTGGGTACCGGCTGGCGTTACGTGGACATGGGCGGGATCGAGACCGGCTACAACACGTTCGCCAATCGGATAAACGCCCGGGACGAACAGCTCAAAGGCAAGCTCAAAGAGCAGAACGTGTTTCTTGAGGCACGCGTTGCCTTCTGACACCGATGCTGAAATGCCGCTCCCGAGGCGGCATTTTTTGTTTCAGGCGGGACGATTCATTCACAGACGACAGGCTATATTCAGTCGAGCCGTGCAACCATGCCCGGCATTGATATGCTTTTTCTCATCGCCTTCTGAAACGGATGCCTTCAACGTCATGAGCCAACTGCCCTTTCTGCCGTTCTCCAAGCCCACCATTGATGAAGCCACCATCTCGGCGGTAGGCGACGTACTGCGCTCCGGCTGGATCACCAGCGGGCCGAAAGTGCAGGCGTTCGAGGCGCAGTTGTCGGAATATTTTGGGGGGCGCCCGGTGCGTACCTTCAACTCGGGCACCTGCACCATGGAGATTGCCTTGCGCATCGCCGGTATCGGGCCTGGTGACGAAGTCATCACCACCCCGATTTCGTGGGTAGCCACGGCCAACGTGATTCTGGAAGTCGGTGCCACGCCGGTGTTCGCCGACATCGACCCGGTGACCCGCAATATCGACCTGGCGCAGGTAGAAGCCGCGATCACACCGCGCACCAAGGCAATCATCCCGGTATACCTGGCGGGCCTGCCGTTGGACATGCCATTGCTCTACGCGCTGGCCAACAAGTACAACCTGCGCATCGTCGAAGATGCAGCCCAGGCCCTGGGTTCCAGCTGGGATGGCCAACGCATTGGCGCTACCGGCGATTTCGTATCGTTCAGCTTCCAGGCGAACAAGAACATCACCTCGTCCGAAGGCGGCTGCCTGGTATTGAACAACGCTGAAGAAGCGCGCCTGGCGGAAAAATATCGCCTGCAGGGCGTGACCCGCACCGGCTTCGATGGCCTCGACGTGGATGTGTTGGGCGGCAAGTTCAACATGACCGACATCGCAGCAGCCATCGGCCTGGGCCAGTTTGCCCATATCGAGAAGATCACTGCCCACCGCCAGGAACTGGCGCGTCACTATTTCGAATGCTTCGGCAGTGATTTTGAAGCGCAGTACGGTGCGCAATTGCCACCGGCAGACTTCGAAAACAGCAACTGGCACCTGTTCCAGCTGGTACTGCCGGAGCGTCAGGACGGCCTGCCCGCACGCGCCACGTTCATGGAGCAGATGCAGGCCCATGGCGTCGGCATTGGCTATCACTACCCACCGATCCACCTGCTGAGCTTGTACAAGGCACAGGGATTCAAGGAAGGCATGTTCCCGGTAGCGGAAAAAGTGGGGCGTTTGATTGTGTCGTTGCCGATGTTCACGGCGATGACGAAGGCGGACGTAGAGCGTTCGGTAGCGGCGGTAAAAGCAGTATTGAAACGCGGATAAAACCTTTGCGGGAGCCGATTGCCGGCTCCCGCAGCGGGATCACTCGCCGATGGCAGCCTTGTAGCCGGCAGCGTCCAGCAATTTTTTCAGTTCATCCGGGTTGCTTGGCTTGAGCTTGAAGATCCAGGCGCCGTAAGGGTCGGAGTTCAACAGCTCTGGCTCACCGCTCAAGGCGTCGTTCACCGCGATCACTTCGCCAGCAATTGGCGAGTAGATATCCGAAGCGGCCTTCACCGATTCAACCACGCCGGCCTGGTCAGCCGCCTTGAACACGTTGCCGACTTCGGTCAACTCAACGAACACTACATCCCCCAATGCTTCCTGGGCATGGTCCGAGATCCCGACGGTCACGGTGCCGTCAGCTTCCAGACGGGCCCATTCGTGACTTTCGGCAAAACGCAGGTCGGCAGGGATATCGCTCATAGTCTGTGTCCTCAAGGAAAAATGTCAGCGGCCATTGGCCCGCCGGAAAAGTTAGATCAATGTTTTGCCATGGCGCACGAACGTCGGTTTGACCACCCGAACCGGGTACCACTTGCCGCGGATTTCCACCTCGGCCCGGTCAGCAGTCGCCGACGGCACACGCGCCAGGGCAATGGATTTGCTTAGCGTAGGAGAGAAACTACCACTGGTGATCTCTCCTTCGCCAACATTGGCGATACGAACCACCTGGTGAGCGCGTAAAACCCCGCGCTCTTCCAGCACCAGGCCGACCAGCTTGGACTTCACACCCGCAGCCTTTTCGGCTTCCAGGGCGGCGCGGCCGATGAAATCCCGCTCGGCCGGCTCCCAGGCGATGCTCCAGGCCATGTTGGCTGCCAGGGGCGAAACGTCCTGGTGAATATCCTGACCGTAAAGGTTCATGCCGGCCTCAAGGCGCAGCGTGTCGCGGGCGCCAAGGCCGATGGGCGAAATGCCTGCGCCTACCAGGTCGTTGAAGAACGCCGGGGCCTGATCGGCCGGCAGGACAATTTCAAGACCGTCTTCGCCGGTGTAACCGGTGCGCGCGATAAACCAGTCGCCGTCAGCCAGGCCTTCAAAGGGCTTGAGCTGATGGATCAGGGTGGCGCGGGACTGGGTCACCAGTTCAGCGATCTTTTGCCGGGCATGGGGGCCTTGAATGGCGAGCATGGCCAATTCGGGCCGCTCGCGGAGCTGGGCCTGATAGCTGCCGAGCCGAGCCTGCATCCAGGCCATGTCCTGGTCACGGGTGGCGGCGTTGACCACCAGCCGGTAACCGCCCTCGGTACGGTAGACGATCATGTCGTCCACCACGCCGCCCTGCTCGTTGAGCATGGCGCTGTATAACGCGCGGCCGCAGCCGTGCAATCGGTCAACATCATTGGCCAGCAAATGCTGGAGCCATTCCTTGGCCTGGGGGCCTGTGATATCGATCACGGTCATATGGGATACATCAAACACCCCGCAGTCGCGTCGCACCTGATGGTGCTCCTCAACCTGCGAGCCGTAGTGCAAAGGCATATCCCAACCGCCAAAATCGACCATTTTCGCGCCAAGGGCGAGATGCAGGTCATACAGAGGCGTGCGCTGTCCCATGGGTTTCTCCTTCCGGGCGTGGCGAAGGTGCGGACGGTCGCCGTTCGGGCCGCACGCCTTGAAATACAAGGCCTGTAGCCGCGTTCAGCAACCCGATCTGAAAGATCGACCGCACCGAATGCCGCGCATTGTAGCCTCAAGCCGTAGGACTGGCACCTAACCGATTCGTCGCGCCGAACGTCGGATCAACCCGATGACCGGTAACAGCCCCACCAATACCAGGGTCAGGGCCGGCAGCGAAGCCCGCGCCCACTCCCCTTCGCTGGTCATCTCGAAAATCCGCACCGCCAGCGTGTCCCAGCCGAACGGGCGCATCAGCAGGGTCGCCGGCATTTCCTTGAGCACATCGACAAACACCAGCAGCGCCGCGCTCAGGGTGCCCGGCAGCAAAAGTGGCAGATACACTTTGCAAAACAGTCGCGGCCCGCTGACCCCAAGACTGCGGGCGGCTTCCGGCAAGGATGGACGGATTCGCGCCAGGCTGTTTTCCAGCGGCCCGTAGGCCACCGCAATGAAGCGCACCAGATACGCCAGCAGCAAGGCCGACAAACTGCCCAGTAACAGCGGTTTGCCGGCGCCCCCCAGCCAGCCGGAGACCGGGATCACCAGTTCACGATCCAGGTAGCTGAACGCCAGCATGATCGACACCGCCAGTACCGAGCCGGGCAGCGCGTAGCCTACGTTGGCCAGGCTGATGCCGGAGCGGATGGCCCGGGTGGGCGCCAGGCGATGGGCGAACGCCAGCACCAGGGCCACGCTGACGGTGATCAGGGCAGCCATACCGCCCAGGTACAGGGTATGGACGATCAAACCGGCGTAGCGCTCGTCCAGGTCGAAACGGCCACGCTGCCAGAACCAGGCCACCAGTTGCAGCATCGGGATCACGAACGCGCAGGCGAACACCAATCCGCACCAACCGCTGGCCAACGCCGCCTTGAACCCGCGCAGATGGTAAAGCGCCTTGCCGCGAGGTCGCTCGTTGCTCGGCCGGCTGGCGCCCCGGGCACGGCGTTCGCCGTACAGCACCAGCATCACCACCAACAGCAACAGGCTGGCCAGTTGCGCGGCACTGGAGAGGCTGAAAAAGCCGTACCAGGTCTTGTAGATGGCGGTGGTAAAGGTGTCGAAGTTGAACACCGAGACGGCACCGAAATCCGCCAGGGTTTCCATCAACGCGAGGGCCACGCCCGCACCGATGGCGGGACGCGCCATGGGCAGGGCCACCCGCCAGAACGCTTGCCACGGCGACTGCCCCAAGACACGCGCCGCTTCCATCAGGCCTTTGCCCTGGGCGAGAAACGCGGTGCGCGCCAGCAGATAAACGTAGGGGTAGAACACCAGCACCAGCACGATGATCACACCGCTGGTCGAGCGCACACGCGGCAGGCGCAGGCCTGTACCAAACCATTCGCGCAGCAGGGTTTGCACCGGGCCGGAGAAATCCAGCAGGCCGACGAAGACGAAGGCGAGCACATAGGCGGGAATCGCGAAGGGCAGCATCAACGCCCAGTCCAGCCAGCGCCGGCCGGGGAATTCGCAGAGGCTGGTCAGCCAGGCCAGGCTGACGCCCAGCAGCGTAACGCCCACACCGACGCCCAGCACCAGGGTCAAGGTGTTGCCCAGCAGACGTGGCATCTGGGTTTCCCACAGGTGGGACCAGATTTGATGGTCGATGGTCTGCCACGACAGCAACAGCACGCTCAACGGCAGCAGCACCAGGGCGGCGACGGTGAAGACCGGCAGGTACCAGCGGCGTTGGGCGGGATGGGCCAAAGGTTAATTCTCAGAGAATGAATAGCTTGAAGCCAGCGCTAACCAATGTGGGAGCCCGCTCCCACACAAGCCCGCCCCCACATTTAGATCGGCGGCGCCTTGCAAATTGTATCTAGTTCCAGCCAGCGCGATCCATCAAGCGAATCGCCTCAGCCTGACGCTTGCCCGCCACTTCCACCGGCAATGTGTCAGCTACAAACTTGCCCCAGGTCGCCACTTCCGCCGACGGCGGCACCGCCGGGTTGGCCGGGAATTCCTGGTTCACATCCGCAAAGATCTTCTGCGCTTCCGGCGTGGTCATCCACTCCACCAGCGCCTTGGCTGCTTCCGGGTGCGGTGCGTGCTTGGTCAGGCCGATGCCCGACAGGTTGACGTGCACCCCGCGGTCGCCCTGGTTCGGCCAGAACAACTTCACCGCCAGGTCCGGCTTCTGCTTGTGCAGGCGGCCGTAGTAGTAGGTGTTCACGATGCCCACGTCACACTGCCCGGCGTTGATCGCTTCCAGCACGGCAATGTCATCGGAGAACACGTCGGTGGACAGGTTGTTGACCCAGCCCTTGACGATTTCCTCGGTCTTGGCCGCGCCGTGGGTTTCGATCAGGGTGGCGGTCAGCGACTGGTTGTAGACCTTCTTCGCGGTGCGCAGGCACAGGCGGCCTTCCCACTGTTTGTCGGCCAGGGCTTCGTAGGTGGTCAGGTCGCCCGGTTTCACGCGATCGGTGGAGTAGGCGATGGTCCGCGCTCGCAGGCTCAGGCCAGTCCAGGCATGGGCCGAAGAACGGTATTGAAGGGGAATATTCTTGTCGATCACCGCAGAGGTGAACGGCTGCAGGATGCCCATCTGCTCGGCCTGCCAGAGGTTACCGGCGTCGACGGTGAGCAGCAGGTCGGCGGTGGCGTTTTCACCTTCGGCCTTGATGCGCTGCATCAGCGGCGCTTCCTTGTCGGTGATGAACTTCACCTGCACGCCGGTCTTCCTGGTGTAGGCGTCGAACACCGGCTTGATCAGTTCGTCGATGCGCGAGGAGTAGACCACGACCTCATCGGCCGCCTGCACGGTGGTGCTGCCGATAAGAGTGAGTGCCAGGGCAGTCAGGAGGCGCTTGGGTGCCAACATGGGTGCGGTCTCTCATTTGCAAAAAGAGCGCAAATGATAAAGACTCACATTTGGTAACGCTCAACGGAGCCGTTACCAGATGTTGCACAGCACCCTCAGGCCTTGGCCAGCTCCGGCAAATCCCCGGTCAAACCCAATGCCTGACGCACAAACAACGCCTTGGCCTCCGGCATCTGCTCAACCACCTTCAGCCCTGCATTACGCAGCCAGCGCAACGGCAGTTGATCGGCCTGGAACAACCGCTCAAAGCCTTCCATCGCCGCCATCAGCGCCAGGTTGTGCGGCATGCGCCGACGCTCGTAACGGCTGAGCACCTTCACATCCGCCAGGCGCTCGCCGCGCTCGTTGGCCGCCAGCAGCACCTCGGCGAGCACCGCCGCATCGAGGAAGCCCAGGTTCACGCCCTGCCCCGCCAGCGGATGAATGACGTGGGCCGCGTCGCCAATCAATGCCAGGCCT
>NZ_JACARK010000618.1:0-1010 GCF_013386655.1 Pseudomonas sp. K5002
CGCAGCCAGCGGCACAGCGACAGGCCGTCTTCGCCCGGCAGCATCAGGTCGAGCACCACCACGTCGAAGGTCTCGGCTTGCATGGCCTGGCGCATGGCCGCGCCATCGGTCACGCCGCTGGCGAGGATATTGAAGCGCGCCAGGTAATCGATCAGCAGTTCGCGGATCGGCACGTCGTCGTCGACAATCAGTGCGCGGGTATTCCAGCGTTTGTCTTCACCGACAAGCGAGGCTTTTTGATCGTCATTCAGCACAGGAGTCAGGGTTTGCATGGTGCGATCATCTACCTGGTTGGCCGCCGGGCCGAAGCTCGGCGGCGAGGTTGTTGCGTTCAGCATAGGCGCCCAGCCCCGGGGCTGGAAGTTC
The DNA here is from genome assembly GCF_013386655.1 of Pseudomonas sp. K5002. Classification (NCBI taxonomy): domain Bacteria; kingdom Pseudomonadati; phylum Pseudomonadota; class Gammaproteobacteria; order Pseudomonadales; family Pseudomonadaceae; genus Pseudomonas; species Pseudomonas sp. K5002. The sequence goes on from NZ_JACARK010000618.1 coordinate 367, forward strand.
TGTACGATGGTTCACGTGTGCGAGGCTAATCTTCGGGGGTATTGCAGGCATGTCGGGAATGTATCTGTTTCGACACAATTGCCCGGGAGCCCGCAATCTGGCGGCTAAATCGCGAATTACCGATCATCGGATCCCGCAAACCCGCTGCTTGCGCTACAATCCGCGCCGATTTCGACTTGCCTGAGAGCCCATTCCAATGTCCGCCTGCCAGACTCCTATCATCGTCGCCCTGGATTACCCCACTCGTGACGCCGCACTGAAGCTGGCTGACCAGTTGGACCCCAAGCTTTGCCGGGTCAAGGTTGGCAAGGAACTGTTCACCAGTTGTGCCGCCGAAATTGTCGGCACCTTGCGTGACAAAGGGTTCGAGGTGTTCCTCGACCTGAAATTCCACGATATCCCCAACACCACCGCGATGGCGGTCAAGGCCGCCGCCGAAATGGGCGTGTGGATGGTCAACGTGCACTGCTCCGGCGGCTTGCGCATGATGGCTGCGTGCCGTGAAGTGCTCGATCAGCGCAGCGGCCCCAAGCCACTGCTGATTGGCGTGACCGTGCTGACCAGCATGGAGCGTGAAGACCTGGCCGGCATCGGCCTGGACATCGAGCCACAGGAACAAGTGCTGCGCCTCGCGGCCCTGGCGC
>NZ_JACARK010000619.1:0-1870 GCF_013386655.1 Pseudomonas sp. K5002
TTTTCGTGGTGAAGTGGAGCCGATCGACCCGGTTGCCGGGCATATCCCCGGCGCGCAATGTGCCGCATTCAATGAAAACCTGGGCAGCGACGGCCGTTTCCTGCCGGCGGACCAGCTCAAGCAACGCTTCGCCGCCAAGCTGCAAGACCGCTCGCCGGATGACCTGGTGGCCTACTGCGGGTCCGGCGTGACTGCCTGCCACAACCTGTTTGCGCTGTGCCTGGCGGGTTACCCGTTGGGCAAGTTGTACGCGGGGTCGTGGAGCGAGTGGATCACTGATCCAAAGCGGGAAGTTGCAACAGGCGACTGAGGTCTGCCTGACCCGGTCTGATCCAAAGTGTGGGAGCCCCCACATTTTTATCGGCGTTGTGTCAGTAGCCACTCCGGGATTCGCCGTTCCAGGTAGTAAGTTGGCTGCTTCAATGAGCCGTCCACAAACCCGACATGCCCGCCCTTGGCCAGCAGTTCGAACTCGGTGCAATCCGACAGTTCGCTGGCCTCGGGCAGGCTGTGGGCGAACACGAACGGGTCGTCCGCGGCCTGGATGATCAGGGTTGGTGTGCGAATGCCCCCGAGGTAGTAGCGGCTGGAGGCGCGGCGGTAGTAGTCCTCGGCACTGAGGAACCCGTGCAGCGGCGCGGTGACGCGGCCGTCAAAGTCCCAGAACGTGCGCATCTTCTCCAGCGAGCCCAGGTCGGCGAGGGTTTTCAGGCCTGCCTCGCGGCCATCCTTGAGAAACCGGCTTTGTTTGACGCGGATATAGGCCAGCATTTCGCGCATGAAATGTTTCTGATAAACCCGAGAAAAGCCCAGGCCAATGCGATCGGCGCACTGATCCAGGCGAAACGGTACCGACACGGCTGCCGCGCCTTGCAGCCCGCAGGCTTCGCCGGTTTCGCCCAAGTACTTGAGCAGCACATTGCCGCCCAGTGAATACCCCACCGCATACAGCGGCGCCAACGGGCGCTTGGCCCGCAGGTGAGCGATGGTTTCGGCCAGGTCTTCACTGGCGCCGGAATGGTAGCTGCGGGCAAGCAGGTTGGGTTCGCCGGAGCAGCCACGCCAGTTCAGCGCGACGCTGGCCCAGCCTTGGGTTGCTAGGGCTTTTTGCAGGCCGGCTACATAGGGCGAGTTGGACGAGCCGGTCAGCCCGTGCAGTACCAGCACCAGCGGGGTGGTTGCGTCATGGGGCCCATGCCAGTCGAGGTCGAGAAAGTCGCCGTCTGCCAGCCACAGCCGTTCGCGCTGGCGTTCGATGTGCGTGGTTTTGCGCCACAGCGGTCCCCACAACGTTTGCAGGTGCGGGTTGCCGAGGCCGAAGGCGGGGGAGAAGCGGTCGAGGGGCGGAGTCATGAAATTCTCGGTGCCGAATGGGCTTGCTCCAATCATTGTAGGAGCGAGCTTGCTCGCGAAAAACTCAAGATCACCGCGTTCCCCTGGTTTCCCGCGTCATCGTTAACGATCTTCGCGAGCAAGCTCGCTCCTACACGGTGCGTTGCCACAACGCGTAATACACCCGCCCGGATTTCTGCTCGCGGTGCAGGCGCCACGTGCCCGGCAGGCCGAGTGTGGACGGTGCGGTTTCGCTTTCAGTGTAGATCCAGGCATCCGGCGCCAACCACTGACGCTCTTCCAGCAGCGCACATACAGTCGGCAGCAGGTTCTGGTTGAACGGCGGATCAAGAAACACCACGTCAAACTCACGGGCTTCCTGGGTTTCCAGGTAGCGCAACGCGTCAGCCGTCTGCACTTGCCCTGTGGTGCAACGCAGCGTGCCCAGGTGTTCCTTGAGGCTGGCGACCGCCACATTGCTGGCATCCAGCGCCTGGCCCAGCGCCGCGCCACGGGACAGCGACTCCAGGAACAACGC
>NZ_JACARK010000620.1:0-1129 GCF_013386655.1 Pseudomonas sp. K5002
TCGCCCGACACACGGTTGACCCGGCGCCCACGCTGCACCGCCGGCCGCGCTTCGATGGCATTGGCCCAGCGCACGACGTGCTTGTAATCCTGCACCGAGAGAAACTCCCCCGCCTCATACAAGCGGCCTTTCACCAGGCCGCCGTACCACGGCCAGATCGCCATGTCGGCGATGGTGTACTCATCCCCGGCAATGTATTCGTGCTCCGCCAATTGCTTGTCCAGTACGTCCAGTTGGCGCTTGGTTTCCATGGCGAAGCGGTCGATGGCGTATTCGATCTTGGTCGGCGCGTAGGCATAGAAATGCCCGAAACCACCGCCCAGGTACGGCGCGCTGCCCATCTGCCAGAACAACCACGACAGGCATTCGGCACGGGCCGCCGGTTCGGTGGGCAGGAACGCGCCGAACTTCTCGGCCAGGTACTGCAGGATCGCACCCGACTCGAACACCCGAATCGGCTTGGGCCCGCTGCGGTCCAGCAGCGCGGGAATCTTCGAGTTCGGGTTCACGCCGACGAAGCCGCTGCCGAACTGGTCGCCGTCACCGATCTTGATCAACCACGCATCGTATTCCGCCCCCTGGTGACCCAGGGCCAGCAGCTCTTCCAGCAGGATCGTGACCTTCTGGCCATTGGGCGTTGCCAACGAATACAGCTGCAACGGATGACGGCCTACCGGCAATTCCTTGTCGTGGGTCGCGCCGGCAATGGGCCGGTTGATGCTGGCGAAGGTGCCGCCGTTTTGGGTCTTCCAGGTCCAGACTTTTGGCGGTACGTAATCAGTCATGCCACTACTCCTTGGATTCAATGTTCACAACAACTAACGGCAGGAGCGAGCTTGCTCGCGAAAAACTCGAGGGCGCCGTGTTCTTTCAGGATGCCCGCGGTGTGGTCGACGACCTTCGCGAGCACGCTCGCTCCTACAGGTTCTTTTGGGCCAGTTGGGCCATATTCCAACCGCCACCCAGTGCCTTGATCAGCCCTACGTTGGCGCTTAACTGTTGAGTCTGCAGATCCAGCACCGTGCGCTGTGCCTGCAACGACGCTACCTGCGCCGTCACCACGTCCAGGTACGCCGCGCCACCCTGGCGATAGCGTGCCAGGGACAAGTCCTCGGCGTACTGCGCGGCT
>NZ_JACARK010000621.1:0-457 GCF_013386655.1 Pseudomonas sp. K5002
CAACCGCTACAGGCCGAAGAGCAGGGCACCCAGCCCGAGCCTCCGGCACGGCTGGTGGACGTCAACGAGTACTTCGTGCGCGGCAACACCGTGCTCGACGCTCGTGCGATCGAAGAGGCGGTGTACCCGTTTCTCGGCCCGCAAAAGACCCTCGCCGACATCGAAGGCGCCCGGGATGCCTTGCAGAAAATCTATCAGGCACGCGGCTATCAGTCGGTGTTCGTCGAACTGCCGGAGCAGAAGGTCGATGACGGAATCGTCTACCTGCAGGTCAGCGAAACCAAGGTCGGGCGCGTCCGCGTGGTCGGCGCCAAGCACTATTCGCCGGTGGAAATCCGCGACGAAGTACCCGGCTTGAAGGAGGGCGCGGTTCCGGATTTCACCAGCGTGCAAACCCAACTCGCCGGCCTCAATCGCAGCGCCGGGCGGCAGGTCACGCCGCTGGTCCGCGAAGGCC
>NZ_JACARK010000622.1:0-3900 GCF_013386655.1 Pseudomonas sp. K5002
AATCGCCGGCCCGGCCAGCAGCGCCTCGGCCAACGCGTAGGCATCCCGCAGGGACAGGTTGAAGCCCTGACCGGCAATCGGGTGCAGGCTGTGGGCGGCATTGCCAAGTACGGCCAGATGAGAGCGCACTTGTTCTTCCGCTTCCACGAGCGTCAGCGGGTACAGGTGGCGCGCACCGACTTGCTTGAGGGTGCCCAGGCGGTAGCCGAACACGCCCTGCAGTTCATTCAGGAAGCTGCGTTCGTCCAGCTCGGCCAGGCGCTTGGCGTCCATGCCGATGCGGGTCCAGACCAGCGCGCAACGGTTGTCCGGCAACGGCAGCAAGGCCATCGGGCCTTCGTCGGTGAACCGCTCGAACGCCTCGCCGTTGTGGGCCTCGCTTGGGGTGATGTTGGCGATCAGGGCGCTCTGGTTGTACGGCCGCTTTTTAACGCCGATGCCCAGTTGCTCGCGCAAACCTGAGCGACCGCCATCGGCCAGCACCGCGAGGTCGCACTCCAGCACGGTTTCGTCATTGAGGGTCAGGCGGTAGCCATCGGCAAGCGGCTCCATGCGCGTAACTTCCGCCGGGCAACGCCAACTGACCACGTCCTTGTCCAGCCCTTGCCACAGGCATTGGCCCAGCCAGGCGTTTTCCACCACGTAGCCAAGCGCCGGCACACCCTCTTCCATGGCCGACAGGCGCGCGGTAGAGAAGCGGCCACGGTCCGACACATGAATCTGTTTGATCGGCTCGGCGCGGCGAGAGATTTCCTGCCACACGCCCAACCGTTGATAGATCTGCCGCGCGCCAAAGGACAGCGCTGAAGAACGCGCGTCATAGCTCGGCTGGTAGCTGTCGCCGGGGGCAAACGGCTCGATCAGCACGATCTTCCAGCCCCGGGCCTTGGCCCCGGCCTGCAAGGCCAATGCGAGGCTGGCACCCACCAGGCCGCCGCCGATAATCGCCAGGTTGACCCGGCTCATCGGGCGCTCGCCATCAATGCTTCGATCTCGGCGACGGACTTGGGCACGCCACCGGTCAGAATTTCACAGCCTTGCTTGGTCACCACCACGTCGTCCTCGATGCGTACGCCAATGCCACGCCATTTCTTCGCCACGTTCTGGTTGTCCGGCGAGATGTAAATCCCCGGCTCCACGGTCAGTGCCATGCCGACTTCCAGCACCCGCCACTCGCCGCCGACCTTGTATTCGCCGACATCGTGCACATCCATCCCCAGCCAGTGGCCGGCGCGGTGCATGTAGAAGGCTTTATAGGCTTCACTGGCGATCAGTTCGTCGACATCACCCTGCAACAATCCCAGCTTCACCAGCCCGGCAGTGATCACTTGCACCGTCGCCTCGTGGGCCTGGTTCCAATGCTTGTTCGGGGCGATTTCAGCAAAGGCGGCCTCCTGGGAAGCCAGCACGATTTCATAAATCGCCTTCTGCTCGGCGGAAAACTTGCCGCTCACCGGCCAGGTGCGGGTGATGTCGCTGGCGTAGCAGTCGATCTCGCAACCGGCGTCGATCAGCACCAGGTCGCCGTCCTTGAGCACCGCGTCATTCTGCTGGTAATGCAGGATGCAGCTGTTGCGCCCCGAGGCGACGATGGAACCATAGGCCGGCATCTTCGCCCCGCCCTTGCGAAACTCGTAGTCGAGCTCCGCTTCCAGGCTGAACTCATGCAACCCGGCGCGGCTGGCCTGCATCGCCCGTACATGGGCCGCGCAGGAAATCCGCGCCGCCTCGCGCATCACCTTCACTTCTGCCGCCGATTTATACAGGCGCATGTCATGAAGCAGATGATCCAGGGCAACAAATTCGTTCGGTGGCTGGGCGCCGAGGTGCGCTTTAGAGCGGATCACGTTGATCCACTCCATCAGGTGCCGGTCGAATTCGGCATTGCTGCCCATGGCCGAATACACCCGGTCGCGGCCTTCGATCAGGCCGGGCAGGATGTCGTCGATATCGGTAATCGGGAAGGCGTCATCGGCGCCAAAATCGCGAATCGCGCCTTCGGTGCCCGCTCGCAGGCCGTCCCACAGTTCGCGCTCGGCATTGCGTTCGCGGCAGAACAGCACGTACTCGCCGTGCTGGCGGCCGGGCATCAGCACGATCACCGCCTCCGGTTCGGGGAAGCCGCTCAGGTACTGGAAGTCGCTGTCCTGGCGGTAGACGTGCTCGACGTCACGGTTGCGGATGGCTACCGCGGCCGCCGGCAGGATGGCGATGCTGTTGGGTTCCATCTGCGCCATGAGCGCCTTGCGGCGCCGGGTGTATTCCGCTTTGGGGATATGGATCATGGGCAGATGGGCTTCCTTTCTTAGTGCAGCGACGGCTTGGGTGCAGCGGGCTCAGCCGATTTACGGGTCTCGGTGAACAGCAGCAGCGGCGCGACGCGCAGGTATTCCATGACTTCCATGTAGTCGCTTTCGCCGTCTTCGGACTCTTCCAGGGCGTCTTGCACCTGAGAGATGGCGGCCAGGTCCTGCAGCACTTCCTGGGCATCGGTGCTCAGGTCGAGGCCGCCGGCGTTCACGCCGAAACCGTGGAGGAAGCCTTGGCACCATTGGCCCAACGCGGCGGCGCGCTCGGTGAGCGGCGCGTCATCGGTAGGCAGCAGCAAGACGACGGTGACGTCATCACCGGTCAGCTCGCCTTTAACCATCTCTTGCAGGCCGATGAGCGCATTGCGCACGTTTTCGGTAGGCTCGGTTTCCAGCAGCTCGGCGACGTCGGCCAGCCAGTTGTCGGCATCAAAGCCGACACCGGTGCAGCTGCGGCCCAGCAGCACGCCGTGCAGTTCGGCAGGCGAGCAAGGATGACCGCTGGAACTCAGCAGTTTGGAAAAAGCATCGTACGGGGAGTTCTGAATGGGCATGGTGAGCTAGGCGCCAGACGGCGCAATGTCTAGAATGAAGCGCTGTATCCTAGCATCGGCAGACGTACCAAGACTATCAAGGGCGTCAGATCGTTTATCCAGCAGTTGCCATTCATCAGACAAAATCCAGTGGAACCCAATGGAAGACACCGACCTGCAAGCGCTGATGGCCAGACTCGAGCTGCTAATTAACCGGGTCGAGCAACTTAAGAGCCAAAACGGACTCCTATTAGCTCAGGAAAAGACCTGGCGCGAGGAACGCGCTCACCTCATTGAAAAAAACGAAATCGCCCGGCGTAAGGTCGAATCGATGATTTCGCGCCTGAAGGCCCTGGAGCAAGACTCATGAGTTCAAGCAATAGCGTCACCGTGCAGATTCTCGACAAAGAATATTCGATCATCTGCCCCCAGGAAGAACGCAGCAACCTGGTGAGCGCTGCCCGCTACCTGGACGGCAAGATGCGCGAAATCCGCAGCAGCGGCAAAGTCATCGGCGCCGATCGCATCGCCGTGATGGCCGCCCTGAACATTACCCACGATCTGCTGCATAAGCAGGAACGGCCTGACGTGCAGGCCAGCGGCTCGACGCGCGAGCAGGTGCGCGACCTGCTGGAGCGGGTCGATCTGGTACTTTCTACCGATCCAGAGCCACCCAAGGGCTGATTGCGGCGTCGGTTTCGGGTATACTCGCCCCACTCCCTGGCGTGCTTGCCAGTCGGCGATGTCCCTGAGCCGATTCGCACTACCCTGGAAGTTACACGTTGGGCTGGTGTGCATGTCCGCTAGACGGAAAGCCTTAAAGCCTACTGTTTCTTCCACCTTGAACTTTCGGGTTCAAGGGCTAAGTCGACAGCGGTTCTGTCGGGGAGCCTGATTCCCAAATCCAATGCCAGTCCCAGGACTGGCATTGTTTTATGAGCCGAAAACCATGACCGAACCTGCGCCGCTTTCACGCCCGCAACTTCGACGCATGCTGCGCAAAGCCCGCCGCGCCCTGACGCCAAGCGAGCAACGCCAGGCCGCCCTGGGCCTGTATC
>NZ_JACARK010000623.1:0-9194 GCF_013386655.1 Pseudomonas sp. K5002
TTCCCCGGGCACCCGGTGCTGTTTCAGCAGCCGTCGACTGAAACGGCGGTGGTCAGCGAGTCCATGCAGCAACTGCGGGCCTTCTGGCCCGGGTTTCAGGCCGGGATCGACGCTGGCGCCGATGCGGTGATGATGGGTCCGGCGATATTCGCCGCATGCGCACCGCCCACGGCAGCCTCGGTGTCGCCTGAATTGATCGGCGTGTTGCGCCAGGAGTTGGGCTTCAAGGGGCTGGTCATGACCATCGACCTCGATCACCGCTCAACCATCGGCCAGATGTCCCTCGGCGAGGTCGCAGTGGCCGCGCTGAATGCCGGGGCCGACTTATTACTGATTTCCGCAAAGGCTATGCCCCACGTACCGCAGATCGTTCGGGCGATTGTCGCCGCCGTCGCCGAGGGCCTCTTGCCCCAAGCGCGGCTGGACGCCGCGGCGTTGGCCGTTGGTGCCTTGGCTGATCGCTGTTCAACCGTAGGAGCGCCATATGGCAACCCAAAATAACGTCCTCGCCCTGCATTCCACCGTTGCGAAACACTCGACCCTGGCGATGGATATCGACATCGCCCGGACGCTGGGTTTTGACGCGCTGGAGATCAACAGCGGCAAGCTGGAAGCGTATCTGCAGGCCGGCTATACCGAGTCGGACCTTCAAACACTGCTCAAGCATGTGCCCGTCACCGGCATCGGCTACCTGCGGGATATCGAACGCCAGGGCGCCGAGCGCGAGGACCTGTTCAAGGAAGCCCGGCGGCTCTTTGAGCTGGCCAATCTGGTGGGCGCCAAAGGCGTGCAGGTCCTCACCGGTCCGATCAATGTACAGGCGGTGATTGATTTTCAGGCGACCGGCAAGAGCCTGCATTACTCAGGCTTGCTGGGCCTGGATCAAGCCGAACAGTACGCCCGCACGGCAAGCAACCTGGCGGAGTTGGCCGATGTGGCCCGGCAATACGGTCTGCTGCTCTACCTCGAAGCCTTGTCCTGGACGCCGCTCAACACCCTGGATCACCAACTGCAGCTGATTGAGCGCACCGGGCGCAGCAACGTGAAGATGGTGATCGACTATTGGCATTGCTTTACCAGCGGCGTGACCCCTGCGGACGTCGCCCGGCTCGACAAGGACGTGATCTACGGCGTGCATGTCTGCGACTCACTGGCCTTCGAAGGCGGTATCCCGAATGAGGAGGTGCTGCGTGATGTGCCCACCGGCAGCGGCGTGCTCGACCTGGTCGAGTGGACCGCCGCGGTAAAGGCCACCGGTTACGCCGGGTGGTGGAGTTGTGAGTTGTTCTGCAAAAAACAGCAGCAGCAAAACAGCTACGCCGTCGCCCAACAATTGAAGACGCTGTTAACCGGCCTGGTCGGTTGATAACGCGCGTTTCGACACTGGCTGAATACTAAAAAGATCTGAGGTTGTCATGGTGGATTTCATCGTAATCGGGGGCGGCTCCACGGGCTGCACAGTCGCATCGCGCCTGAGTGAGGATGCGGGAGCGTCGGTGGTGCTGTTCGAGGAAGGCCCGCGGGATCGCAGCCCTTACATCCATATTCCCGGCGCCTACTACAAGACCGCCCAGGGCCCGCTGCTCAAGCGTTATGCGTGGGAGCCGACCGAGGACCAGCACCGCAGCGAAACGCCGACCATGGTCCAGGCCAGCGTGCTCGGGGGCGGCAGCTCGGTGAATGCGATGATTTATATCCGTGGCGTGCCTGCCGACTACGACGGTTGGGCCGAACAGGGCGCCGCCGGGTGGTCGTATAAAGACGTGTTGCCGTACTTCAAAAAGGCCGAGGACAACGAGCGGTTCTGCAACGAGGTGCACGGTGTCGGCGGGCCGTTGGGGGTGTCGGACCCGATCAATATCCATCCCTTGACCAAAGTCTGGCTGCGGGCCTGCCAGCAGTTTGGATTGCCCTATAACGAAGACTTCAACTCAGGCCAGCCCGAGGGCTGCGGGCTGTACCAGATCACCGCCAAAAACGGCTTTCGCAGCAGTGCCGCCGTGGCCTACCTGGCGCCGGCCAAGTCGCGCAAGAACCTGACGGTGAAGACCGGCTGCCGGGTGCTGCGTATCCTGATGCAGGGCAACAAGGCCGTCGGCATCGAATACCTGGAGAAGGGCGTGCGCCAGGTGATGCACGCCGACAAGGAAATCATCCTGTCCTGCGGCGCCATCAACTCACCCCGGTTGCTGATGTTGTCGGGGATCGGGCCCGCTGAGCAGCTGGAAAAACACGGGATCAAAGTGGTTCAGGATTCGCCCGGTGTGGGGCAGAACCTGCAGGACCATATCGAAATCTCACTGGTGTATGAGCTGACTGGCCCCCACAGCTACGACAAGTACAAAAAACCGTGGTGGAAGCTTATGGCGGGGTTGCAGTACGCGTTGTTCCGGCAAGGCCCGGCGGCGTCCAACCTGATTGAAGGCGGGGCGTTCTGGTGGGGCGACAAGACGGCGGTGCACCCGGATATCCAGTATTTCATGGTGGTGGGCGCGGGCATCGAAGAGGGTGTGGATTCGGTGCCCGGCGGCAATGGCTGCACGTTGAACCTGGGGCAGATACGGCCAAGGTCCAGGGGCTATGTGGAGCTTTACTCCGCCGACCCGATGTCCCCGCCGCGCATCGTGCCCAACTACTTTTCCGATCCGTACGACATTGAAAGCCTGGTGGACGGTTGCCTGGTGGGCGAACAGATCATGGCCCAGGCGGCCTTCAAACCCTACGTGGCTCGTCGGCATGTGCCGGAACCCACCGTGCGCTCGCGCGAAGCGATGAAGCAGTTCTGTCACGAGGAAGCCCACGCCGCACTGCATCCATCCGGCACCTGTCGCATGGGTGTGGATGAGCGGGCGGTGGTGGGGCCGGACCTCAAGGTGCATGGCATCGAAGGGTTGCGGGTGGCCGATGCGTCGATCATGCCGACCCTGATTTCAGGCAACCCCAACTCGGTGTGCATCATGATCGGCGAAAAAGCTGCCGACATGATCCGGACCGCCCGATAGGGTTGCCCGGGCGGTAACACCGGCCTCTTTTTGGGGCAGGCTCAGGCACCGATCAACCACAGCGCGAAACAGCTGCCGAGGGCCAGCAGCCCAAGGGCGATGCCAAGCTTTGCCTGCAGTTCAAGGGGCATTGCCCTAGGGTCCGGATGTTTGTCCATGGAATCAACGGACTGTACGCGGCCGTTGATCATCTGAGCGGTTGCAAAGAACAAACTGTGCATGGCATGTGCCTCGTGGGTCGTTTCTGCTCAAGTCGAGGCCGATATCGGCCGCCTGCTGGTCAAGAGCAAGCTCCATGCCATTGCCCCAACCTCAACGACGCCCCGTCCGCGTACTCACATCCACCCACACCGCCAGCACCAGGATGCTGCCCTTGACGATCATCTGCCAGTAGCTGTCCACGTCGAGCATCGACATGCCGTTGTCCAGGCTGCTGATCACCAGTGCGCCGAGCAGGGCGCCGTACACGGTGCCCGAACCGCCGCGCATCGATGTACCGCCGATAAAGCACGCCGCGATAGCATCCAGTTCGCCCATGTTGCCCGCCGAAGGTGAACCCGCCGCCAGGCGCGCGGTGTTGACCAGCCCGGCGAGGGCGCACATCACGCCCATGATCCCGAAGATCCACAGTTTGACCGCCTGCACGTTGATCCCCGACAGGCGCGTGGCTTCCATGTTGCTGCCCACCGAGTAGATGCGCCGGCCAAAGACGGTCTGGCTGGTGACGTAACTGAACACCCCCAGCAGCACCAGCAGAAGCAGCACCGGCACGGGAATCCCGTCGTAGCTGTTGAGGGTGTAGACGAAGCCGGCCAGCACGAAACCGATCAACACCACGCGCACGCTGTCGCGCAGCATCGACGGCAGCGCCAAGCCGTGCAGGGCGCGGTTGTGGCGTTGGCGCCAGGTCAGGAATATCGCCAGCCCGAACAGCAACACGCCGAGAATCACCCCGACCACTGTCGGCAGGTAACCCTGGCCGATGTACACCAGTTGTGGCGAAACCGGTGCAATCGTGGTGCCGCCGGTAATGCCCAGCAGCACCCCGCGAAACGCGAGCATGCCGCCCAGGCCGACGATGAAGGAGGGGATGCGCAGGTACGCGGTCATGTAGCCGTTGCCCAGGCCAATCAGCAAGCCACAGAGGGCGACGATGGCCAGGTTCAGCGGCAGGGGAATGTGATAAACCACATCCAGGATCGCCGCGACGCCGCCGAGCAAACCGAGCATCGAGCCCACCGACAGGTCGATCTCGCCGCTGATGATCACCAGCACCATGCCGCAGGCCAGGATGCCGGTAATGGACATCTGCCGCAGCAGGTTCGACAGGTTGCGCGGGGTCAAGAAACCGCCTTCGGTCTGCCAGCTGAAAAACACCCAGATCAGCACCACGGCGATCAACAGGGCGAGCATTTTGTAGCGGGTGAAGAGCTGTTTGACCTGGTTCATTTACGCGGACTTCCGATCATTATTATTGTCATGCCCGTTCGGTTGGCTGAGGGCGGCGGCGAGCACCTGTTCCTGGGTCAGGCCCTGGTTGATGAAGTCGCCGCGCAACTGGCCCTCGCCGATCACCAGCACCCGGTCGGAGACCCCCAGCACCTCGGCCAGCTCCGAAGACACCATGATGATCGACACGCCTTCGGCCGCCAGCGCGCCCATCAATTTGTAGATCTCATATTTGGCGCCCACGTCCACGCCACGGGTCGGTTCGTCGAGGATCAGCACCCGGGGTTTGGTCAGGAGCATCTTGGCCAATACGGCCTTCTGCTGGTTGCCGCCGGAGAGGCTGGTGATCGGCAGGAACGGGTTCGCCGTCTTCAGGTGCATGCGCTTGATTTCCTGCTCGACGCTGCCCAGTTCCGCCTCGGCATCGATGCGCGTCAGGTGCGAGAAACGGTCCAGCACCGCCAGGGTGATGTTTTGCCCAACGCCCAGGTCCGGGACGATGCCCTGGCGCTTGCGGTCTTCCGGGACCATGCACAGCCCGGCGCGAATCGACTTCAGCGGCGTGCGTGTATCAATGGGTTTGCCATCCAGCCACACCTCGCCTTGGTAGCGCCCGGGGTAGCTGCCGAACAGCGCCGAGACCAGTTCCGTGCGGCCGGCGCCCACCAGCCCGGCGATGCCGAGGATTTCGCCACGGCGCAGGCTGAACGAGACATTGTCCACCCGCTTGCGGCTCGGGTTATCGACGTCGTGGCAGGTGATGTTGCGCGCCTCGAACAGCACCTCGCCGGCCGCATGGGGTTCGGTGGGGTAGAGGTTGCTCATCTCACGGCCGACCATCTGCGTGATGATGCGCGACACGTCCATCTCGGCCATGGCCGTGGTCGCGATGTGTTTGCCGTCGCGGATCACCGCGATGGTGTCGCAGATGGCCGAGACCTCATCGAGCTTGTGGGAGATGTACACGCAGGCGACGCCCTTGGCCTTGAGCCCACGGATGATGTCCAGCAGCACCTCGATTTCCGAGCGGGTCAGCGCCGAGGAGGGTTCGTCGAGGATCAGCAGGCGCGCCTGCTTGTTCAGGGCCTTGGCGATTTCCACCAGTTGCTGGTAGCCGCCGCCGTATTGCGAAACGGGCAGGGCGACGTTCATGTCCGGCACTTTCAGCTCGCGCATCAGGGCTTCGGCACGGTGCATCATGGCGGGGTAGTTCATGCGCCCGCCGGGCAGTGTCAGCTCGTGGCCCATGAAGATGTTTTCGGCCACCGAGAGGTCGGGTACCAGGGTCAGTTCCTGATGGATGATCACGATGCCGCAGGCTTCGGTTTCGGCGATGGAGTGGGCGCGCAACGGCTGGCCGTCCCAAAGGATTTCGCCGTCCCAGGTGCCATGGGGATACACCGCCGACAGCACTTTCATCAGGGTCGATTTGCCGGCGCCGTTCTCGCCGCACAACCCTACGCATTCCCCGGGTTTTACCTTGATGTCGATGCCATTCAGGGCTTTGACGCCACCGAAGGTCTTGACGATGTTGTTCATTTCCAGCAGGTAGTCGGACATGGCGGGCACTCATTCCACAGCGAAAAGGCAGGAGCGGCCTCAAACCGCCCCTGCAGTGAGCCGTACGCTTACTGCCCGGCGATTTGCGCTTTGGTGTAGAACCCGTCTTCTTCCAGCACGTTGACGTTGTCCTTGGTCAACGCGGTCGGCTTGAGCAGGATGCTCGACACCTGTTTGCTGCCGTTGTCGTACTGCGAGTTGTAGGCCGGTTTCTCGTCACGCACCAGTTGCACCGAGAGCTTGGCCGCCTCGGACGCCAGCAGCTTCAGGGGCTTGTAGACGGTCATGGTCTGGGTGCCGGCGATCACGCGCTTGATCGCGGCCAGGTCGGCATCCTGGCCCGAGACCGGCACCTTGCCCGCGAGTTTTTGTGCCGCCAGGGCCTGGATCGCGCCGCCGGCGGTGGCGTCGTTGGAGGCGACGATGCCGTCGATCTTGTTGCTGTTGGCGGTCAGGGCGTTTTCGACAATGCTCAGGGCTTCGGTGGGGTTCCATTCCTTGACCCATTGCTGGCCGACAATCTTGATGTCGCCCTTGTCGATCGAAGGCTGCAGCACCTTCATCTGACCCTGGCGCAGGATCTTCGCGTTGTTGTCGGTAGGTGCGCCGCCCAGCAGGAAGTAATTGCCTTTAGGCTGCGCGTTCAACACGCCCTGGGCCTGCATCTCGCCGACCTTTTCGTTATCGAAGGAGATGTAGGCGTCGATATCGGCATTCAAAATCAGGCGGTCGTAGGACAGCACTTTCACCCCGGCTTTCTTGGCCTCGGCCACCACGTTGTTCAGCACCGTGGCATTGAACGGCACGATCACAATCACGTCGACGCCCCGGGAGATCAGGTTTTCAATCTGCGAGATCTGCCGCTGTTCGTTGGCGTCCGCCGACTGCACATAGACCTTGGCCCCCAGTTGTTCGGCGGCGGCGGTGAAATAATCGCGGTCGCGGGCCCAGCGTTCAAGGCGCAGGTCGTCGATGGAAAAGCCGATTTTCGGATGGGCCGCGTCGGCCATGACCGAATTGGAAAGCAGTGCCAGAGCGCTGGTGAGCAAGACAGTTTTCAGGTGTTTCATGATGGTGAGTCCCTTTTATTGTTGTTTAGACGCACTGCTGGACCTGGAGCGTAGCGGTCATGGGTAGATAAAGCGATTCACTACGCCTTCGAGCATCTCCTGGCGGCCACTCACAGCTTGTGGGTTCAGTTGGTGGCTGAAGGCATGCTCGGCCAGCGACGCCAGGCTGAAGTCGCCGCCAAGCACGGCACGCCCGAAGGATTGGTCCCAGCCGGCATACCGCTGGGCCTTGAACTGTTCGAGGGCGTCGTTCTGCACCATGGCGGCGGCACGTTCCAGGGACAGCGCCAGCACGTCCATTGCGGCCACGTGGCCATGGAACAGGTCCACTTCGTCGAGGCTTTGGCGGCGTACCTTGGAGTCGAAGTTGTAGCCACCTCCCTTGAAGCCACCGGCCTTGAGTACCTCGTAGGTGACCAGGGTCAGCTCCTCGACGCTGTTGGGGAACTGGTCGGTGTCCCAGCCGTTCTGCGGGTCGCCACGGTTGGCGTCGATGCTGCCGAAAATCCCCAGGGATGCGGCGGTGGCGATCTCATGGTGAAAGCTGTGGCCGGCGAGGGTGGCATGGTTGGCCTCGATGTTGACCTTGATCTCTTTCTCCAGGCCGAACTGATGCAGGAAGCCAAACACGGTGGCGCTGTCGTAGTCGTATTGGTGCTTGGTGGGCTCCTGTGGCTTGGGCTCGATAAACAGCTCGCCGGTGAAGCCGATCTTGTATTTGTGTTCGACCACCATGCGCATGAACCGCCCGAGTTGCTCGCGCTCGCGCTTGAGGTCGGTATTGAGCAGGGTCTCGTAGCCTTCGCGGCCGCCCCACAACACATAGCTGGAGCCCTTGAGACGGTGGGTGGCATTCATCGCGCTGAACACCTGGGCCGCCGCATAGGCAAACACTTCCGGGTTCGGGTTACTGGCGGCGCCGGCGGCAAAGCGCGGGTTGCTGAAGCAGTTGGCAGTGCCCCACAGCAGCCGGATACCGGTCTGTTCCTGATGGCCTTCGAGCTGGTCGACCATCCGCGCAAAGTTGTCGCGGTACTCCGCCAGGCTTGCGCCTTCGGGAGCCACGTCGGTGTCGTGGAAGCTGTAGTAGTCGATGCCCAGCTTGGAGAAAAACTCGAACGCCGCTTCGGCCTTGCCGCGTGCCACTTGCAGGGCTTCCCCCGGTTGCTGCCAGGGCCGCTGGAAGGTGCCGGAGCCAAACATGTCACTGCCGGGCCAGACAAAGTTGTGCCAGTAACACGCGGCCATCCGCAGGTGCTCGCGCATCGGTTTGCCGAGGATCAGCTTGTTTGCATCGTAGTGCCGGAAGGCCAGGGGAGAGTCGCTATCGGGGCCTTCATAGAGGATTTTTTCGACCGCGGGAAAGTAGGGCATCGCCAGATCCTTGTTGTTATGAGTGCACGTTAACCTTGCCTCGATACTAGCAACGGCCCCCGGCCAACCGATTATGAAAATCACCAGAGCAGGGTTCGATTTTGAGTGGTTTTGCGCGCATAGTGGCTCGACATATCGCATGGAGCCGCCCCTGTGAAAACTGTCCCGCCTGTGCACCGGATTGCCCTGCTGTTCAATGGCAACAAGATCTATGATCGCGGCATCATCACCGGGATCGGCAACTACCTGAGCAGTACGCGGGTGTCGTGGGATCTGTTCCTGGAAGAGGACTTCGTCTGCCGGCTCAAGGGTATCGAGCGCTGGCATGGCGACGGGATCATTGCCGACTTCGACGACCCGGCGATGGGCCCCGCGTTGGCGGGTGTGCATGTGCCGGTGGTGGCGGTGGGCGGGTCTTATGAGGATGAGCGGGCTTACCCACGGCATACTCCGTATGTGGCCACTGACAATTTTGCTTTGATCAAGCTGGCCTATGAACACCTGATCGAAGCCGGGCTGACGCGCTTTGCCTGTTTCAGCCTGCCTGAAGCCGATATCAACCGTTGGGCCCAGGAGCGCGAAAAAGCCTTCCGCCGCCTGCTGGAGCGCGATGGCTTGCCGGTGGAGGTGTATCGCGGGCTCGGCACCAGCGCGCCGCTGTGGGACTCGGCGGTGGAGCAACAAATTGCCTGGTTGCACAGCCTGCCCAAACCCATCGGCATCATCGCGGTCAGCGACG
>NZ_JACARK010000624.1:0-3972 GCF_013386655.1 Pseudomonas sp. K5002
CCGAAGACCATGCCGATCAACGCGGCACTCATTACCGGGCCGAGGCTGGCGCGGTCGATACCCCAGTCCTGGGACAGCGCCGGGGCGATGAAGCCCATGGCGGCCGTGTCGAGGCCGTCGAGGAAGACGATGAGAAAACACAGGATCACCACTCGCCACTGATACCGCGACAGCGGCTGGGCGTTGATGAAGGACTGAACGTCCAAACAAGTACCGACAGCAGGTGAAGGCTGATTCATTATTTTTATTTCCACACCGATGGGCGGGCGAACGACCTTGAGTCGTCATTATTATTGGGGCGGCGCCTTGAAGCGCTGCCGCACATTAATAAGCCTTGGGAAACACCGTCAATTCATCCAGCCGGGATCTGTGCGGTCACCGAACAGCTTACGCAAACAGCTGCGCGCTCAGCTCCTGGCTGGCACTGAGCATGCTCGGCAGGAAACGCTGCTCCAGCTCGCTGCGGCTGACCCGCCCGGCATGGGTGCTGACGTTCAGTGCCGCCAGGACCTGGCCCGAAGCGTCGTACACCGGCACGGCGATGGAACGCAGCCCTTGCTCCAGTTCCTGGTCGACAATGCACCAGCCCTGCTGCCGCACTTCCTGCAGGCATTCGAGCAAGGCTTGCGGGGTGGTGAGGGTGCGGCTGGTCTTGGTTTGCAGGTCGGCGTGGTCGAGGTAGTCCTGCAGCGAGGCGTCATCCAGCGCCGCCAGCAGGATACGGCCCATGGAGGTGCAGTAGGCCGGGAGACGGCCGCCCACGGAAAGGTCGACGGAAATCAGGCGTTGGGTGGTGGCGGAGCGGGCAATGTAGAGGATGTCATCACCTTCCAGGGTTGCCATGTTGCACGCCTCGTGGAGCTGCTCGCTCATGCGGTCCAGGTACGGCTGCGCCGAAACGGCCAGGGGCGTGGACGACAGGTAAGCGTGGCCGAGGGTCAGCACCTTGGGCAACAGAGAATAGGTACGCCCGTCGGTGGTGGCGTAGCCGAGTTTGATCAGGGTATGCAGGCAACGGCGTACGGCAGCGCGGGGGATTTCCGTGCGGTGGCTGATCTGGGCGATAGTCAGGTGGCGCTTGCGCTCCTGGAATGCCTGCACCACGGCCAGGCCGCGGGCCAGGGAGGTCATGAAATCCGGATCACCGGTAAACGCCTGGATGCGCTTGGCCGGTGACGCAACGATCGGCGGCGCCACTGATGCGAAGGAGTTGCGCAATTGATCGTTCATTTGGGGTCCTTTCTCTTATTTTTAACCGCTGCGGGAGGGTGACCGCTATTACAAGCCGCCGTGCAATGGCTGCACAAGGCAGGGCAACCAACATTGGGCGATTATCGGACGGTCATTCGATTATCGCAATTTGTCACCGCCGACCGGTGCCGGAACCCCTCTACATCCATTTGAGTGCCTTTCAGAATCGACTGATGTACGAGAGAAGTTAAGGTTGATTAACGCCTGTAGAACATTGCACGATTTATGGCGCCAATAGTTCAGCAAATACCCCACACACCTGCGTAACAAAACCCTCACACAAAGTTGACGATTTTTAACTTGTTGGCGATAGTGTTATTCAAGCGCGTGGCTATAATGCATCCTGTGCAGGAGCCAGCCTCGCCTGACCCCGAGGATAGATTTCACCCAGTCGTGCACCGGCTGCGTGCAGGCTCCGCCGCAAGTACCTGACACACATTTCGAATGCCTGCCAACTGCTTGTGGCTGTGACAAGAAAACTGTTGCTACGACAACTGCTCTTCTCCGGTATCGTGGCCGCGTGCAATAAAGAAGTGGTTTTTCCTGTATACCTTTCCACGCTGATCTTCAGATTGACGGTATACCGGGGGCGACTTCCCGGCATCGCGTTTCGCCGGAATCAAACTCAACTCAATTAGGTAACAATGTGACGAAAGACGAACTGCGCGCGGAACTTGAGCGCCAGGAACAACGTTACAAGGATGTTTACGGCGGGGAAGTCACCACCTACGCCGCCCAGCCAGAACCTGAACGCAAGCCATGGCGCAAACGAGCCAGCCTGCTCGACCAGGCCTTTGCCCAGGAAATCCAAAAGATTGAACAGGACCTCAAAGCCGAAGAGCCATAAGCGTTTCGGGTTGAGCTTCCAAAGGTGCCATCTCTCTGCCAGTACCACGCTGGTGGAGGGAAGCCCGTTATGTGGCCTTAGCGAAATTTCATACGATTGTTTCAGTTATTCCCTTCCGGCGCTTTATCCCGCGAATTTGATGGATCCTCCATATAAATCAATCACTTGCCAAAGCCCCGAAAACACCGGGATGCACGCCTCCCCCCCATTTTTTTTCGTTGAAGAATGTTACCGATGAGCAGCTAGTGCATTGATTACCGATGTTTTCTGGCATAATCGCGCCCCCTTACGACCGGGTCAGAAAACCTTCATGATCGATTTATTCAGCGGACTGGATGCTTGGGTTCTAGTGAGCCTGCTGCTCGCCCTGGCCTTTGTCCTCGCCTTCGAGTTCATCAATGGCTTTCATGACACCGCTAACGCGGTTGCCACAGTCATCTATACCAAAGCCATGCCTCCGCATCTGGCCGTGTTCTTCTCCGGGGTGTTCAACTTCCTCGGCGTGTTGCTCGGTGGGGTCGGTGTTGCGTATGCCATCGTGCACCTGCTGCCGGTGGAGTTGCTGATCAATGTGAACACCGGCCACGGTCTGGCCATGGTCTTCTCATTATTGGCAGCGGCGATCACCTGGAACCTCGGCACCTGGTATTTCGGGATCCCGGCGTCCAGTTCCCACACCCTGATCGGTTCGATCCTCGGTGTCGGCCTGGCCAACGCCCTGATCAACGACATTCCCCTGGCTGACGGCGTCAACTGGCAGAAAGCGATCGATATCGGCGCTTCGCTGGTGTTCTCGCCGATGGCTGGTTTCGTGGTTGCCGCCCTGGTGCTGCTGGGCCTGAAATGGTGGCGCCCGCTGTCGAAGATGCACAAGACACCGGACCAGCGCCGCAAGCTCGACGACAAGAAGCACCCGCCGTTCTGGAACCGCCTGGTCCTGGTGATTTCGGCGATGGCCGTGAGCTTCGTGCACGGCTCCAACGACGGGCAGAAAGGTATTGGCCTGATCATGCTGGTACTGATCGGTATCGTGCCGGCGCAGTTCGTACTGGACCTGGGCAGCACCACTTACCAGATCGAGCGCACCCGCGACGCCACGCTGCACTTGAATCAGTTCTACCAGCGCAATCAAGAAACCCTCGGTGAGTTCCTGGCCCTGGGCAAAAGCGTGAAAGACGATTTGCCGGGCAAGTTCCAGTGCAATCCGCAGCAGACTGAACCGACGATCAACGCCCTGCTGGGGACCTTGAAAGGTGTCTCTGACTACCATTCGTTGACCGCCGAGCACCGGATTGAAGTGCGTCGTTATCTGTTGTGCCTGGATGACACCGCGAAGAAGGTGGGCAAGTTGCCAGGCCTGGATGCGCGTGAGAAGTCGGACCTGGACAAGTTGCGCAAGGACCTGACGGCGACCACCGAGTACGCGCCGTTCTGGGTGATCCTGGCGGTGGCACTGGCCTTGGGCCTGGGCACCATGGTGGGCTGGAAGCGTGTGGTGCTGACCATTGGTGAGAAGATCGGCAAGCAGGGCATGACGTATGCCCAGGGTATGTCGGCGCAGATCACCACGGCCAGCATGATTGGCTTGGCCAATATCTTCAGCTTGCCGGTTTCCACGACCCATGTGTTGTCTTCGGGTGTGGCGGGGACCATGGTGGCGAACAAGAGCGGGCTGCAAGGTGGCACCGTCAAGACCATTCTGATGGCTTGGGTGTTGACGCTACCGGCGACTGTGGGCCTTTCGGCCGGGTTGTTCTGGTTGGCTTCCAAGGCTTTGGGTAGCTGACAGCTCTTGGGCTTGTGAAGAGGGTGCGACCTGTGAGGGTCGTGCCTTTTTTTATGGCTGGGGTTTGGGTGTATATCCGTTATTTAGG
>NZ_JACARK010000625.1:0-3233 GCF_013386655.1 Pseudomonas sp. K5002
CGCCGGCCGCTGACGTGATCAAGACCGGCGCCCTGGTGCTCTGGCCCGGCAAGCGTCAGGCCCTCTGGAAAGGCTGCGCACTGGGGCTGACCAGTACCGAATTCAGCCTACTTGAAGTGCTGGCCCGGTGCGCCGGCCAGGTGGTGAGCAAAAAGGACCTGTCGCTCAATGCCCTGGGCTGCCCGTTGACCCGCTATGACCGGCGCATCGACGTGCATATCAGCAGCATTCGCCAGAAGTTGGGCCCGCGCCCGGATGCCAAGGCCTGGATCCAGAGCGTGCGTGGCCTCGGTTACCTGTTGATCGCCGAATGATGAAACCCAGCCGGCTGTTCTGGAAACTGTTCCTGGCCTTTTGGCTGGCCACCAGCCTGACGTTCCTGGTGGGGTTGAGCATTCTCGTGGCGGGCAGCCTTGGCCCGGGGGATCACCATCTGGATGCGATCCTGGCCAGCGAAGAACAGTTGCTGGAACAGTACGGTGTCGAGTCGGGCCGCCAGCTCCTGGCGGTGTGGCAGCCACCCCACGGCCAAGCCATTGGCGTTTATGACAGTGCCGGTCAATTGCTGGCCGGCACGCCGGTCTCGCAGGTGGCTTATGAAAAGTCGCTGATCAGCAAGGACGGGGCCACGCTGTCCCTCAGGTCTTCCCATCCTCCCCACGAACCCGGGCGCCTGGGCCACTGGATTCCGCTGATCATCGGCACGCTGATGAGCGCGCTGTTCAGTGGGTACATGGCCTACTACCTGGCGTGGCCGCTGGCTTATCTGCGGCGGGCGATGGGCGACGTTGCGCTGGGCCGCTTCGAAACCCGGGTGCGGCCGATGATGGGCAAGCGCCGTGATGAAATCGTCGACCTGGCCGAAGACTGCGACCGCATGGCCAACCAGCTCAAGCTGCTGGTGGAGGCCCAGCAACAGCTGTTGCACGACATCTCCCATGAACTGCGCTCACCGTTGACGCGCCTGCAAGTGGCCATCGGGCTGTTGCAGCAAGACCCGGCACGCCAGGAAATGCTCGGGCGCATCCAGCGTGAATCGGCGCGCATGGACACGCTGATCGAGGCGCTGCTGACCCTGGCGCGTGTGCAGGGCCGTCCCGAAAGCATCGAGCGCGAGCCGGTGGATATCGTCGAATTGCTGGCCGTGATTGTCGAGGATGCTCAGTTCGAGGCGGGTATCAAAGGCTGCAGTGTCAGCTTGCAGGCGTGTCCGGACTTTGTCAGTCGGGCCAGCGGCGAGCTGCTGTATCGGTGTTTCGAAAATGTCATTCGAAATGCCGTGCGCTACACGCAGCCTGATACCACGGTGCGGGTTTCGGCGGAGGTCAGCCCCGACACCCGTTGGCTGCGGGTATTGATCACCGATCAGGGGCCGGGTGTTGAAAACCTGCGGTTGCGGAGTATTTTCGAACCTTTCGAACGTGGCCCGAATGACACCGATGCCGGTTTCGGACTGGGCCTGGCGATCGCCTTGAGGTCCGTGGAAATGCATGGCGGCACCATCGAGGCGCACAACGAGCCGTCCGGCGGGTTGAGCGTGGAAATCATCCTGCCTCGGGTGGGATCTTTACACGATATTACATTGGCTTGACCGCCCTGTACGCCCTGCGCCTTTAGACTTTTCTCCTGCGTGAGCTGATGTTCAGTGACGCCATTGGCGTGGAGGTGGCGATGTTTCAGGTGCACAAAAAAGGCTTCGTGGCCGGCAAGAAAATGGTCGACGGCCTGGTGCCTTACGATTTCTTCTGTGAAGACAGCCCGGCGATCAACCTGTTCGTGTTTACCTGCTCTGCGGCCCTCGGCCAAACCGTGGAAGAGCAGACATTGTGGGGCTTTACCCGGCTGGAGCGGTTTGAAGCCATGACCGGCGCCCTGGTGGCGAACAAGAAGAACGACGGCTGGTTTCAAAGCGTCAACGTGCTCACCGGGCCCAGCCAGAACGGCACCCAAAGTGTGAAATTCCAGCGCGTGCTGAAGATCATCAAGCACGCCACCGCCACGGGCCGCGCGACCAGCAAGTTTGAATATGAGATTCATACGGATGAAGGCGACACCTACTTCACCCGCCGACCCGCTGCACCCGACAGTGCGCAAACCGTCATTTATGCGGCGGATCAATAGCGCGGCTGCCGGAGTTCAAAAAGAGCGAAAAGGGGACAGATTTATTTATAAAATAAATCTGTCCCCTTTTTACCGTCCCCTTTTTACCGTTACATGCCGGCAGCCTCTACCGGTGCTGAAACCTTGGCAACGAAGCAATCCGCATCTTCGGCTCCTGCAACCTGGCCAGGTCACTGGCAATCTGCGCCCGCCAGAAATGCGCCCCGGCCAACTGCGCATCCACCCACGCCTGGCGCAGCAACACCTTGGCCTTGTCCACCGACCCGTACTGGGCCTGGCGCAGAATCAGCTGCGCCTTGATCCGCAACATCTGCGGCACGAACCAGCGCTCATGCCGGCCCAGCGCCAATTGCAGGGTGTCTTCCAATACCTCCAGCGCCAGTTTCTCCAGGCCCAGCCGCGCCAGCCCCAGGGCGTATTCACAACGCAGCAAGCTATAAAGCTGGCTGTCGCCTTGGCCATGCAGGTGATGCAAGGCCTCACCCAGCAACGGCACGCCTTCTTCGGGCGACCCCTGGCGGATCAGCAGGATGCTCTCGAAGCACAGTCGAAACTGACGCCAGATGTGCAGGTCCTGCTGGGTCGTGCTGTCTTGCAGCAAGCCCAGGTAGTACCGCACCTTGGGCAGGTTGGACGCCAACAGCGCCAGGGGAATTGCCCCCAGGCACAGGGTGTACCAGAGGGTCGCGGGGTGATCGAGGGTGATGGCTTCATCGACGCAACTGCCGATCAGGCGCAGCGCCGGGTCGACATCGCCTTCCAGCAACTGCACCTGTGCCTTGAGGCAGCGGGCGGCGATGCGCTGGTCAAAATGCACGTCGATAATATGCGAGCGCGGCGCTGACGGTGACCCCAGCGCCTCGTCGATATTCTGTCGGGCGCCGGCCAGGTCGCCCATGTGAAACAACGCCAGCGCGCGCATGCGTTTACCCAGCAGTTGCTGGTTGCCGCTGTGGCTCAGGCTGATGTAGCGCTCGGCCAATTCCAGTGCTTCGGCGTACTGGTTGCAGCCGCAGCGGTCACTCCACAGGCCCCACAGCGCCCGCAGCTTGTGCTCGGCATCGCCCAGGTCGCGGGCGTCTTCACGCACCTGGCGCCAGGCTTCGCGCATT
>NZ_JACARK010000626.1:0-3768 GCF_013386655.1 Pseudomonas sp. K5002
CGACGGCTGCCGTCCGGCTTCAACGCTTCAGCCAGGTTCGGGCTGTTGGGGAACAGCGACGCGGTGTGGCCGTCGTCGCCCATGCCCAGTACCAGCACATCAATCGTCGGCAACTCGGCCAGCAGGCGATCGGCCTGCTCGGCAGCGTCGTCAAGGGTGGCGGCGACGCTGTACAGGCTCAGGAACTTGGCCTTGGCCGCCGGGCCCTGCAGCAAATACTTCTTCAACAGGCCGGCATTGCTGTCGGCATGTTCCACCGGCACCCAGCGCTCGTCGGCCAGGGTGATGGTCACCTTGGACCAGTCCAGGCCTTGCTTGGCGAGGTTCTGGAAGAACGCCACCGGGCTGCGGCCGCCGGACACCACCAGGGTCGCCTCGCCACGGGCACTGATGGCCGCGCGCAGTTGTTCGGCCACGTCATTGGCCAAGCCATCCGCCAGCAGCACCGGGTTGCGGTACTCATGGGCAGTCACGCCCTGAGGCAGTTTCAAATCAGATATCGCCATACCAAGACCTCCCGTCCCGCGTGATCAGTGCGATCGAGCTCATTGGCCCCCAGGACCCCGCCGCGTACGGCTTGGGCGCATCACCGGATTTTTTCCATCCGGCGATCAACTGGTCACACCACTTCCACGCAGCTTCGATTTCATCTTTGCGCACAAACAGGTTCTGGTTGCCACGCATTACTTCCAGCAACAGCCGCTCGTAGGCATCGGGAATCCGTGCGCTGCGATAGGTGTCGGAAAAATTCAGTTGCAGCGGGCCGCTGCGCAGTTGCATGCCCTTGTCCAGGCCCTGCTCCTTGGTCATCACGCGCAAGGAAATCCCTTCGTCCGGTTGCAGGCGGATGATCAGTTTGTTGCTGATCTGCAAGCGCTGCTCGGGGGCGAAGATGTAGTGGGACGGTTCCTTGAAGTGGATGACGATCTGCGACAGTTTTTGCGGCATGCGCTTGCCGGTACGCAGGTAGAACGGCACCCCGGCCCAACGCCAGTTACGGATATCGGCACGCAGGGCGACGAAGGTCTCGGTGTCGCTCTGGGTGTTGGAGTTCTCTTCTTCCAGGTAACCCGGTACCGGCTTGCCGGCGCTGTAGCCGGCGATGTATTGGCCACGCACCACCTGGGTGGTCAGGCCGTCCGGGCTGATGGGCGCCAGGGCCTTGAGCACCTTGACCTTCTCGTCCCGAATACTGTCGGCAGACAGGTCGGCCGGCGGGTCCATGGCGATCAGGCACAGCAGCTGCAGCAGGTGATTCTGGATCATGTCCCGCAGCTGCCCGGCCTTGTCGAAATAGCCCCAGCGACCTTCGATGCCTACTTGCTCGGCCACGGTGATTTCCACGTGGGAGATGTAGTTCTGGTTCCACTGGGTTTCAAACAGGCTGTTGGCAAAACGCAGGGCGATCAGGTTCTGGACGGTCTCTTTGCCCAGGTAGTGGTCGATGCGGTAGGTGCGGTTTTCCGGGAAGAACTGCGCCACGGCGTCGTTGACCTTGCGCGAGGAATCCAGGTCCGAACCGATGGGTTTTTCCAGGACCACGCGGGTGTTTTCCGCCAGGCCGACCTTGGACAGGTTCTCGCAGATCGCGCCATACACCGCCGCCGGGGTGGCGAAGTAGGCGATCAGGCGTTGTTCAGTGCCGGCGTTCTCTGCCAGGGCGACGTAGTCATCGGCCTTCAGGAAGTCGACATGCAGGTACGTCAGGCGGGCCAGGAAACGTTGGGCGACGGTTTCGTCCAGTTCCTTGCCAACGTAACCACGCAATTCTTTTTCGATGTGGGCCAGGTGCTGTTGCTCGGAACCGGCCTCACGGGCCAGGGCCAGGATGCGCGTGTCTTCGTGCAGCAGGCCCGCACCATCGAGTTGATAGAGGGCAGGAAATAACTTGCGCAGCGCCAGATCACCCAAGGCGCCAAACAGGGCAAAGGTGCAGGGTTCTACGGTTATCGAAGGCATGATGTTTGTTCTTTTATCAAGTTAAGCTACAAATACCTTTTTTTAAGGCATCACTCAAGGAAAAATGTAGTAATAACCACAACATTTTCCCGAAAAACGTATTCCGAGTGGTGGTGTTCAACTACCCTCAGTAGGATAGGCCACCGCAAAGGGCCGCTCGTCGATTGGTTGACGACCCTTATTTGCATCGTCGCCCTAAGGAAACATGAATGGACCGCGTGCGAAATCTACTGGAACAGATCCAGAAACGCCTCGAAGAACTGAACAAGGCTGAACGTAAAGTCGCCGAGGTCATCCTGCTCAACCCGCAGCAGGCGACCCGCTTCTCTATCGCCGCCCTCGCCCAGGCCGCTTCGGTCAGCGAACCTACAGTGAACCGCTTCTGCCGCTCGTTCGGCGTGAGTGGTTACCCTGAACTTAAATTGCAGCTGGCGCAAAGCCTGGCCAGTGGCGCGGCGTATGTCAGCCGCGCGGTGGAGGCCGATGATAACCCGGAGGCCTACACCCAGAAGATCTTCGGCAGTGCCATCGCGTCCCTCGACAGCGCCTGCCAGGCCCTGGACCCGAACCTGATCAGCAAGGCCGTCGACCTGCTGATCCAGGCTCGGCAGATCCACTTCTTCGGCCTGGGTGCTTCGGCGCCGGTGGCCATGGACGCGCTGCACAAGTTTTTCCGTTTCAACCTGTCGGTCACGGCCCACGCCGATGTGCTGATGCAGCGGATGATCGCCTCGGTGGCCCACACCGGGGAGTTGTTCGTGATCATTTCCTACACCGGGCGTACCCGTGAACTGGTGGAAGTAGCACGTATTGCGCGGGAAAACGGCGCCTCGGTGCTGGGCGTGACCGCCGAAAATTCGCCGCTGGCCAAGGCCAGTACGGTGAGCCTGAACATTCCGTTGCCGGAAGACACCGACATCTACATGCCGATGACCTCGCGGATCATTCAGTTGACGGTGCTGGATGTACTGGCGACGGGCATGACCTTGCGTCGCGGGGTGGATTTCCAACCGCACTTGCGCAAGATCAAAGAGAGCTTGAACGACAGCCGGTATCCGGTTGGGGATGAATTCAACTAGGCCCGAATCTACTGTGAATGTGCCGGCCTCTTCGCGAGCAAGCCNNNCGCGAAAGCGGCATCAGCAACACCGGAACATCCGGATCAAGCCCCCGCCCTCGCCTGCAAACTCAAATGCGCCCGCTCCCCCGGCGCCAGGCTCGCAGCAGCCATCGCCGACTCCACACACACAAACCCCGCAGCCTCGTTGAAGCTCACCCCCAGCAATGGTCGACTCCCCGGGTGCCACACCACCGTGTCGGCACTCTCGCCAGTGTCGATGCACAATTCGCGCTGCCAGGCATGGTCCTTGAGGTGCAGTTCACCGTCGTGCTGGAACACCCGCTGACACCCACCATCGACACGCAACTCGCCTTCCTGCTGGCACGCCTGACGATTCAGCTGGTCGTAGCCCTGCGCGCCATCGAGCCCAGACAGCGCTATCTCACCAACGTTGCCAATCCGCCAATAAGCGTGCAAAGCATGGCTCAATTGGCACGGCAGCTCGTCCTGGTGCTCGGTGGCCAGGCGCAGCTCCAGAGTTTCCCCCAGGTGTGCATGCAGGTCCACTTGCCAGTCGCATAGCTGCAATTGCCAGTGCAAACGCACGCCGTCGTCGTCGGTGCTGCTGTCCAGCAATTTCCAGTCGATCAGCCGTGCCCAACCATGGGACGGCCAGGCGTTTTCGCTGGGATGGCGGCCATACCACGGCCAACACACCGGCACGCCGCCACGGATGGCGCCGACCTGCG
>NZ_JACARK010000627.1:0-6796 GCF_013386655.1 Pseudomonas sp. K5002
CGCCGCTGCCTGCCGACTTGCCGCTGTGGCAAGTGCTGGCGGCCAAGGCCTCCCACGTGGTGCTGTATGCGTTGATGCTGGTGTTGCCGCTGCTGGGCTGGGCGATGATTTCAGCGGCCGGCGACCCGGTGATGCTCAGCAGTTCGGTGCAGTTGCCGGCGCTGGTGGGGGCGAATGCGCCGTTGTTTGCCGTGTTGCGCAAGGCTCACGGTTACCTGGCGTATTTGCTGTTTCTGACGGTGTTGTTGCACCTGGCGGCGGCGCTGTTCCACGGTTTGATCCGGCGTGATGGTGTGTTGCAAAGCATGACCGGCAGCAAGGACTGAAGCCTTCCCCGGCGACGGTTGCTGTGATGCAGCCGTCGCCGGGATCGTGGATGTATTAGCGCAATACGCCGACGATATCCGCCACGCTGCTCAACACGTCCTTGCCCAACTGCATCGAGCGTTTGCCCGACCAGCCAGTGTGCGGGTTGGGCGCGTCGTCGTTGTCCTTGAAGGGCATTTCCAGGGTCAGGGACAGGCAATCGAACTTCTCGCCGACGCTGTTGCACGCCAGGGTCATATTGGCTTCGCCCGGCAGGTCGCGGGTGTAGCCATGCGCGGTCTGAAAATCCCGGGTGAGGTTGCTCAGGTGGCTGCGGAAGTGTTTTTCCAACTGCTCGATACGTGGCGTGTAGCCCGGGTTGCCTTCACAACCGGCGGTGAACACATAGGGGATTTCCTCGTCGCCGTGGATATCCAGGAACAGGTCAACGCCGTACTTTTCCATTTGTTGCTGGACGAACAGTACTTCGGGGCTGATCTCCTGGCTCGCACTCTGCCAGGCGCGGTTGAGGTCCTGGCCCATGGCGTTGGTGCGCAGATGCCCATGGAACGCGCCATCGGGGTTCATGTTCGGTACCAGGTACAGGTCGGCGGCGGCCAGGAGCTTTTTCAGCTCGGCGTCACCGTCCTGTTGCAGGCGCTCGATGATGCCTTCCATAAACCATTCGGCCATGTGCTCGCCGGGATGCTGCTGGGCGATGATCCAGACCTTGCGCTTGTTGGCCTCGCCCTTGCCACGGCGCAGCAGTTGGATATCACGGCCTTCGACACTTTTGCCGGTGGCCAGCAATTGCGTGCCGGCGCGGTTCAGCGCCTGGTCGATCAGCCAGTCGTGGCGTTCGCGGCTGTAGGGTTCGAAGTAGGCGAACCAGGCCTGTTTTTCACGGGTTTCGAGGGTGATGTGCAGCGTCTCGCCATCAAAGCGGGTGGGCACCCGAAACCAGTTGATATGGTCGTAGGACGCCACGGCGTTGTAGCCGCTCCAGGCGTGCTTGTAGGACGAGTGGCCGGCATTGCTCAGGCGGAAGGTGTGGGTGTGACCCACATGCATGCCTTCGGCCTTGAAGTGGAACCACTGGTAGTGCTGGCTGCGCGTATCGGGCTTTATCGCCAGCAGCAACTGGTGAGCATCACTGGCGTCGAGCACCTGGATATTGCCACTGTCGAAGTCGGTGCTGATCTTGATGGAGGTCAAGGCCACGGTCATAGTCTGGTTGCCTGAATATGAGTGTTGTGGCGGGCATTTTACACCGGAGCGGGGCAAAGCCTGGATGCAATTTTTGCGGGTGAAGAGGGGGGCGTCGTCCATGACGCCGCCGCAGCTTAGAATCTATGAGATTGATTCTCAAGTGCTATTTTTGAAAGAACCGGCCTAGAGCGCTCGATCGACTTTCTTTTGGCGATGGTCTTTTGCTACCATGCGCGCCATCAAGCAACACACAGTCTTCATTAGCCTGAAGTCACGCCAGGGAAAAACTGGCAAAAAAAAGACCCGGCCAAAGAGCCGGGTCAAAAACCGTGATTAGCCTGATGAGGAGATATTCCAAGAGTCCGACCTAAGGTCTCTTGGTCTATCGACTGATCTCGCGATCAGCTAGGTCCAATAATAATCATTATCATTTGCAAGTCAAATGTTTTTATCCCTTGGATAGAAATATTTTTCCCGCGTGCCTGTTACAGGCTGGCCGGCTGTTCGGCACCCCTCGCCGAAAGCCGCAGTGACCGCTCCACCATCACCTTCGCCATATCGATCAAATAGACCACTGAAAACGCCAGGTCCCGGCTATTGCCGTGGGCGCTGTTTGCCGATTCGTACGCAGTGGCCGCGGCGCTGCGCAGCAGGTCGGAGGCGTGGACCAGGGCCTCCTCGTCGCTGATGCCGGGCTTGACCTCGAACAACGTGTCGTCAACGGAGGGCGGTGCGGCATCCTCTTTCAGGTAATAGTCCAGCGCGCGTTGGGCGGCGCCACTGCTGCGCAGGAACAGCCGTTCGTCTTCATCGCAGGTGTCGGGCAGGGTATACGGGGTGGTCGTCATAAGGGCAGTGCTCTGTGTGGGTGTCGAAAGCCTGCAATCGATATTAGTACTAATCGTATTTATGGCGTTTTATTGATTACTACAAACTGTTTATTGTCGTGGTGAGTACACAACGTATTGTCAGGGCCCATGGATAAATGGATAGCGTTGGTCAAGGCCAACATGAAAGACCGCAAGGTCACGCAGGACCAACTGGCGTCGCGCCTGGGCATGTCTCAGGGCGGGGTCGGCCACTGGCTGAACAAGCGTCGGGTGCCGAGCCTTGCCGATATGAACCGGGTGATGCAGGAGCTTGGCCTGGATGGGCTCGAGGTCGCGCTGGTGGTTCGCGAAAAAGCGCTCGCGGCGGTTGCCGAGGAACTGCAGCCGGCGCCGCACTACAACCCGAATTACCGTTACCCGGTGAGCGAAGGGAAGGGAGGCTACCCATTGCAGGAAGAACCTCGGCCGTACGGCGTTACTCGTTTTCAGATGAGCGACTATCAGGCCCGTGGCAAGGCGTTCTGGATGCGCGTGACTGGCGACGCCATGACCGCCCCCAGCGGCTTGAGTATCAATGAAGGCACGATGATTCTGGTGGACCCGGCCATCCAGCCCGAGCCCGGCAAACTGGTGGTGGCCCAATGGGCATTTGATTCCCAGGCGATCTTGCGCAAATGGGTCAGGCAGAGCGGCCAGCTTTACCTGGTGCCGCTCAACCCTACGTACCCGAATATGCTGTTCAGTGAAGAGTGCCGGATCATCGGCGTGGTGGCGCAGGCGGTCACGAGGTTTTAACTCGCGGCTTCCAGCTCCACCAGTGCGCTGCCTTCACCGACCATTTCGCCTTCCTGGCAGTACAGCGCCTTGACCACGCCGGCATGGGGCGCGCGAATGCTGTGTTCCATCTTCATGGCCTCCAGCACCACCAACTGCGTACCGGCTTCAACGGTTTGCCCGACTTCCACCAGCACTCGCACGATGCTGCCGTTCATCGGTGCGGTCAGGCCGCCCTGATGGGACTGGCTGGCGTCGACGGCGGCAATCGGGTCGAACAGGCTGACACTGTGCACCTCGCCGTCCCAGCGCAAAAACACACTGCCGCCCTCGCGTACCGCCAGATGGGAGCGGCGCACGCCGTGCTGGTCGATCAGCAATTGTTCGCCGTGCAACTGGGGCGGGTTGATGCCGGCTTGCAGCATTACCAGGCGATCCTGGCCGTTGCAGCTCAGGTGCAGGGAAACCTCGCCCGGCAAGCCTGCGCGAAAACCTCGGGTGTCGGCCCAGGGCGAACGGGTGTCAGTGCTCGGTTGGGTCTGCATGAACGCCTGGCCGGCGGCCTGCCAGAATGCCTCACTCAATTCGCCAGGCGCCGGCAGCAGCTCATCCTGATAACGCGGGATAAACCCGGTATCGAGCTCGGCAGCGGCAAACGCCGGATGGCCGATAATGCGCCGCAAGAAGCCCAGGTTGGTCTTCAGTCCACCCACGGCAAATTCATCGAGCATGCCCAGCAGCCGCAGGCGCGCCTGTTCGCGGTCTTCGCCCCAGGCAATCAGCTTGCCCAGCATCGGGTCGTAGAACGGTGACACGTTGTCGCCTTGTTCGACGCCGCTGTCTACCCGGCGCCCGGGCCCTGGCGGGGATTCGCGGTACAGCGCCAGGTGCCCGGTGGCCGGCAGAAAAGTTGGCCGGGTCCTCGGCGTACACCAGGCGCATCAGCGGTGCCTGAGCCAAGTTCAGCCGATGCTGTTCGAAGCGCGCCTGCAATTGGTCCAGCACATCGCCCGCCAGTTGAATCGGCTCAACCCGCAGCGAAGCCTGGCGCCACACCACCTGCACCGGTTCTTCCAGCCCGTCCCAGTGCATCGACGAGCGCAGGATATCCTGCCGCTCGATCACCGCCTGCAACGCCTGGGCAAACGCTTCAAGGCGCTCGACGCTGGCGAAGGCAAACTGCGCCTGCAATAGGTACGCGTCACCCTGTTGCACTGCGCGATGGTGATACAGGATCCCGGCCTGCAACGGCGCCAGCGGGTAGATATCCTGCACGTTGGCCGCGCCGCCGGGTATGCTCGCGACAAGGCGGTCGATGGTGGGTTGCTTCAAGTTCACCAGCGTCAGCATGTCCGGGGTGATCCGCGTGCAATCCGCGGCGATCCCATTGGCTGGCACCACCACTTCGCGACCACCACCCACGGCAGCCGCCAAGGCTGCAAGGGTGGGTTGACCAAACAACACTTTCACATCCGCCGACAACCCGACCCGACGCATGCGGCCGATCAGGCTGGCGGCCAGCAGCGAATGGCCGCCCAGCTCGAAGAAATGGTCGTGCCGACCCACACGCTCCACCTTGAGCAAATCCGCCCACAGGCCGGCCAGGGTGATTTCGGTTTCCCCCACAGGCGCGACGTACTCCCGGGCGCTCACCGATTCCAGGCCCGGCGCCGGCAGTGCCTTGCGGTCAAGCTTGCCATTGGGGCTCAGGGGCAAGGCGTCCAGGTGCATGAAGGTGGCCGGTACCATGTAGTCCGGCAGGTGTTCCAGCAAATGGCTGCGCAAAGCGTCGATTTGCGCCGGCACGCCGGTGTAGTAAGCCACCAGCCGTGAATCGCGGGCGACCACGGCGGCTTCGTTGATCTGCGGGAATTGCAGCAGTCGCGCCTGGATCTCCCCCAGTTCGATGCGCAAGCCACGGATTTTCACCTGGTCATCGTTGCGGCCCAAATACTCGATAGTGCCGTCCGGCAGGTAGCGCCCGACGTCGCCAGTGCGATACATCCGGCCGGCGCTGAACGGGTCCTTGAGGAAGCGCTCGGCGGTCAGCTCAGGACGGTGCAGGTAACCCCGCGCCACTTGCACGCCACCGATGAACAGCTCGCCCACCACACCCAACGGAACAGGCTGCAACTGCCCGTCCAGCAGGTACATGCGGGTGTTGGCAATCGGCTTGCCGATGGGGGTGTTGTCCGGCGTGACGGGCCCGGCGCAATCCCACGCCGTCACGTCCACCGCCGCCTCGGTCGGGCCATAAAGGTTGTACAAACCGATGCCCGGCAACTGCTGCTTGAAACGGCGCACCAGGTTGCCGGGGAGCGCTTCACCACTGCACATCACCCGCACCAGCCCGACGCCCTGGCTGACGTCGCCGTGGGCCAGGAACACATCGAGCATAGACGGCACAAAGTGCAGCGTGGTGATCTGCTCCGCCTCGATCACCTCACACAGGTAGGCCGGGTCTTTATGCCCGCCAGGACGCGCCATCACCAACCGCGCGCCGGTGAACAGCGGCCAGAAGAACTCCCACACCGACACGTCGAAGCTGAACGGGGTTTTCTGCAACACCCTGTCCTGGGCAGTCAGTCCGTACTCGTCCTGCATCCACAGCAGGCGGTTGACCACGCCCGCGTGCTCGTTGATCACGCCCTTCGGTTGGCCGGTGGAACCCGAGGTGTAGATCACGTAGGCCTGATGCTGCGCGGTCAGCCCATCCACTCGTGGGTTGGACGTTGATTGGTGCTGCCAGGTGTTCTGGTCCAGGTCCACCACCGGCACCGTCACGTCGCCCAGCAACGAACGGGTTTCGCCCTGTACCAGCACGGCGGCCGGTGCGCTGTCCTTGAGCATGTAGGCGATACGTTCCAGCGGATACGCCGGGTCCAGCGGCACATAACCGCCGCCCGCCTTGAGGATTGCGAACAGGCCGATGACCATCTCCAGGCCGCGCTCGACGCAAATCGCCACCCGCGAATCCGGCTGTACACCCAGCTCCCGCAGATGGTGCGCCAACTGATTGGCCCGTTCGTTCAGCTCGCGATAGCTCAGGCACTCCGAGCCTGCCTTCACCGCAAGCGCATCCGGCGTTCTCGCCACCTGGGCTTCGAACATACCGTGCAGCGTCTGGTCGAGGTTGTAATCCACTGTGGTGTTATTGAAGTCGAACAGCAGATGCTGGCGCTCCTGATCGTCCAGCAAGTCAGCCTGCTCCAGCACCGCCTGATCGTTATCCACCATGGCCTGTAGCACGCGGGTGAAATAGCCGACATAGCGTTGCATGGTCGACTCGTCGAACAACGCGATGGCGTATTCCAGGGTGCCGCGAATTTCGCCCCGGGTCTCGCCGAGGTTCAGGGACAGGTCGAACTTGGCAAAGTGACTGTCCTCCACGATTCCTTCAAGGCTCAGGTCGCCCAGAGCCAGCACCGGCGCGTCACTGTCCTGCCAGGTCAACATCGTCTGGAACAGCGGGCTATGGGCCAGGCTGCGCAATGGCCGGGTGATTTCCACCACCTGCTCAAACGGCAGATCCTGATGAGCCTGGGCGTCCAGCGCCAGCCCCTTGACCCGCGCCAGCAGCGCCTCGGCGCTCAGTTCGCCCGAGGTATCAATGCGCACTGCCAGGGTGTTGACGAACAACCCGATCAGGCCTTCCACCTCGGCCCGCTGGCGGTTGG
>NZ_JACARK010000063.1:0-162 GCF_013386655.1 Pseudomonas sp. K5002
ACCCGGCGGCGAGGGCGGCGGCGGCCTTGCGGGTGATCATGGCCGAGGGGAAGTTCCATGGGGTCAGCAGGGCGCAGACGCCTACGGGTTCCTTGACTGTGCCCAGGTGCGCACCGGGGATATGGCTGGGGATATTCTGGCCGTACAGGCGGCGGGCTTCTT
>NZ_JACARK010000063.1:243-2928 GCF_013386655.1 Pseudomonas sp. K5002
AACCACGGGATGAAGCTTGCGGCATAGGCGATTTCGCCGCGGGCTTCGGCCAGCGGTTTGCCTTGTTCCTGGCTGAGGATGCGGGCGAGGTCCTCCTGGTGTTCGAGGATCAGTGCCGCCCAGCGCCGCAGGATCGTGGCGCGGGCATCGAGGTTCTGTTCACGCCAGGCGGAAAACGCGCGGTGGGCGGCGTCGATTGCGGCGACAATTTGCGGTTTTTCCAGCATCGGCACGTGGCCGATCAACTGTTGGTTCGCCGGGTCATGTACGGCGATGGTGCTGGCACTGGCGCTGTGGACCCAATGGCCGTCGACGTAGCACAGGGCTTTGAACAGCAGCGGGTGTTTGTAGGTCATCGGGGTCACTCCGGATGGGCTGAGTGGGTGCAATGCTAGGGCAGGGGCAGGCGCGGGATTGGTGGTTTGGTGGGGGTGGGGCAGTGGGTTTTTTCTGATTGCGCCCGCCAAAACAGTTATTTTTGCGGCGGGTGAAAATCGACTGTGGGAGCTGGCTTGCCNNAGCCAGCTCCCACATTGAATCGGTGCTACTTGGCGGTTTTTGCGGTGGCCACCCAGCCGTCAAACGTCGCTTTGTTTTCCTTCATCCAGTCCTCCGCCAGCTTGCGAATGTTGCGTTCGCTGGAGCCGTCGGCGCTGATGGTTTTTTCCCAATAACTCCAGGTTGCCTGGGAAAACGTCATCTGCTCCACCAACTTCCTGATCGCCGGATTCGCCGCGATGAATTGCTTGTTGCCAATCGCATACCAGTTCCACGCCGCCATCGCCATGCGGCATGGATCAGCCCCGCCGGCGCACCCGGCAACCCCGGGCGTCAGTGCCGAAGTGGTGCTCGGCACATTGCCCGGCAACGCATCAAACGGCGTCGGCAGCCACACCACGTCCTTGCCCGGCACCATGGTGTTGGTCATCCACGACGGTGCCCACGCATAGAAAAACACCGGCTCGCCACGTTTCAGCCGGGCGACGTTTTCGAACATCAGTGCTTCGTATTTGCCGCGTACCGGGTTAACCGTGTCCTTGAGACCGAACTTGTCGAGCTGGTAATCCACCACATCGCCACAGCCCCAGCCCGGATCACAACTGATCAGGTTGGCCTTGCCGTCCTTGCCGAACAGCCCGGCGATTTTCGGGTCCTTCATTTGTTCCAGGCTGGTGATGCCGTACGCGTCGGCGGTTTTCTTGTCGATCATGTAGCCGTTATAGCCAGCGCCCGTAATGAAGCCCGAGCCCACCACTTCGGTACGGTCCTTCACCTTGTCAAAGCTCGGTTGCAGCATCGGCAAGGTCACGTCCATCGACAGGTCCAGGTCGCCCTGGGCCGCGGCGGGGAAGAACAGGGTGGTGTTGACGGTGCTCAACTTGCTCGCGTAGCCCAGGCGCTTGGTGGCCTCGATCGCGATTTTGGTCAGTACGTAGTTGCCGCCGGTGCTTTCCGATTGCACGAAGCGGATGGTCTTGCCGGTGCCCGGCAAATCCTCGGCCCACACCTGCGTACTTGCCAGGTACAACACTGCTGCAAATCCAAGCAAGGCTTTGAATGGATGCATCATGATTTCCTCTTTTTTTTCTCGTTATGGTTAGGGTTGGCAGTCAACAACGGGCATTCATGAGGTTCTTTTTGTTATGCGTTTACCGGGTTCGGATTGAGCAGTCGCTTGAACAGCGACTTGCGCTTGCGCATGGTCGGTTGCGCCAGGTTCTGGGTGATCCGGTCGAGCATCATCGCCAGCAGCACAATGGCAATCCCGCCCACCGCCGCGCGGCCCACGTCCATCCGGCCCAGGCCTTGCAGCACCACCAGGCCGAGGCCTTCGGCGCCGATCATCGCCACCACCACCGACATCACCATGGCCGTGAGCACGGTCTGGTTGAGGCCGCCGAGGATCGTCGGGATCGCCAGGGGCAGCTGGATTTCCCAGAGCAATTGGCGCTTGTCCGCACCAAAGGCGTGGCCGGCTTCCACCAGTTCGGTGTCGACCATGCGGATGCCCAGATAGGTAAAGCGAATCAGCGGCGGGCAGGCGGAGATCACCACCGCCACTTCACCCGACACCGTGCCGACGCCAAACAGCATCACCACCGGCACCAGGTACACGAAGGTCGGGGTGGTTTGCATGATGTCGAGGATCGGCCGCATCACGCCCCACACCCGCTCGCTGCGGGCGCACCAGATGCCCACCGGAATGCCCACCACCATGCAGATCACAATCGCCGTGGTGATCAGCGACAAGGTGGTCATGGCCTCGTCCCACACCCCCAACGCGGCGATCACCACCAGGGCCACGGCGCTGAACACCGCCACCCCCAGGCTCGCCGCACGGTAGGCGATCAGGAACATCAGCAACACCATGACCGGGAACGGGATCGCGTGGATCACCGTGTCACTCAGCCCCAGCAAATGCTCCACCGGCCAGCGAATCGCCTGGAACATTGGCCGCAGGTGAATCCCCAGCCACTCCACACCCTGGCTGATCCACTGGTCTACGGGTAAAACCGCGAGGTCTTCTGAACTAAGCATGCTGTGCAACCTCCGCAGCGGCAGGGCGCGGGGCCGGGACGCTGGCTATGCAATCAAGAATGTGCGCGCTGTTGAGGGTGCCGACGAACTGCCCGTCGCCATCCACCACCGCCACCGGCAAACCCGGTTTGAGCAGGCGCGCGGCTT
>NZ_JACARK010000628.1:0-2658 GCF_013386655.1 Pseudomonas sp. K5002
TGTAAGAGCGGAACCAATACAAGCCATCACCCAAATAACGGATATGCCCCCACCCCAACCAGGAACGCCTCAGGACTTAGGCGTCAAATCCACCTTGAACCATTTTTCGCTGAGTTTCTTAACAGTCCCATCAGCAATCGCTTCTTTCAACGCCGCATCAAACTTGGCCTTCAACTCCGGATCGCTCTTGCGAAAACCCAGGCCCTCGCCATCACCCCAGATAGGGCCTTTGATCTGCGGCCCGGTATACGCCAGCCCCTTGTTCTCAGGCTTGGACATGATCGAATCAAGGAACGTAACGTCATCAAAAATCGCGTCAATACGGCCCGATTGCAGATCAAGAATCGCATCGGCCGACGTGTTGTACTCACGAATCGTCGCCACGTCCTTGAAGTTCTCATCAATGAACTTGGTGTAAATGATGCCTGAAGCGATCCCGATGGTTTTACCCTTCAGCGCCTGACGCAACGGCTCGATCGCATCGTGAATCGCCTTCGGATCAGCACTCAGCGTAATCGCATTCGCCGCCCCGGTTTTACCCGGCAGCAACGCCGCATCCTGCGCGACAAAGTTGGCCGGCGTCTGCGCGTAGGGAATCGAAAAATCCATGACCTGCTTACGGTCGTCAGTGATAACGATCGCATCCATCAACACATCAAACTTCCCTGCGTTGAGACTGGCAATCATGCCATCCCAGTTCTGCACGGTGATCTTGCACTGCAGCTTCATCTTGGCGCACAGGTAGTCCATCAGCTCAGGCTCGAAACCACTGATCTTCCCGCCTGGCAATGTCAGGTTCCAGGGCTCGTACGCGCCCTCGGTCGCGATGTTCACGGACGTCCAGTCCTTTGCCTGCAGTCCGGAAGCACTTGCCATCACTAGGGTCGCTACAGCAACAGAGCCTAACCAATTCGATTTTTTAGCGGTCATTTCTATTTCCTACCAATGTTTTGATGTGGGCTTAGGACTTTTTTCTCGAACGCATACAGGTTTGGGGACTGGCCGATTCGCTCTCCAGTCTGCACATGACTCCACATGTACATACATGTCATTGCAAAATATTTGCCAGCTTTTAAAAATAAATAACCTGTTGATTTTCAAGGAAATTAAACATGGTTAGAAAATGTGCGCGGTTTTTTCGCCCTGTTTTGGGTCGATAGGTAGCGTTTTGCACCCGCCCGTGCGCTGTCAGGTGTCAGGCGTGGGGGCAGGGTTCGCGGTGAGTATTGGCGTGAATCCCAGGTGCTCAAGCAGTCGCGCCATATCGCGGACTGCGATCGACAGGGTCGCGGTATTCACCAGCGGATGGCAGAGAATCCTGTCGCCGTTCCACACCTCTTCGGCGATCACAACCTGGGTGGCGCGCTGCACGTCATTGCACAACCCCAGCAATGACACCGCTCCCGGCTCCACGCCCAGGGTTTCCATCAGGCGGCGCGGCGAGGCGAATCTCAGGCCCTTGAGGCCGAGGGTTTGCGA
Organism: Pseudomonas sp. K5002; assembly: GCF_013386655.1. NCBI lineage: Bacteria > Pseudomonadati > Pseudomonadota > Gammaproteobacteria > Pseudomonadales > Pseudomonadaceae > Pseudomonas > Pseudomonas sp. K5002. The sequence continues at coordinate 1,480 of NZ_JACARK010000628.1, forward strand.
GAGTGCACGCAGGTCCAGGCGCTGCTCGCTCTTGAGCACCACCAGGGTGGGATTCAAGCCTTTGGCATCGCACAGGAAGATGTTCTTGACCGCCTGCCCGCTGATTCCGATGTCCAGTTTGTCGGCTTCTTCGCAGGTGCGCACGGCGCTGTGTTCCACGTATTCATAGGCAATGGAGCAGGTGTCGAGCAGGTGTAGAACGTCTTTGGGTTGAAGCATTCGCAAAGTCCCCGGGTATCACTTTGTCTGCGCCAAAAATGGCAAAGGCCCGCCGTCCGAAAAGGAGGGCAGGCCGTTTGACGGCGTGGTTGTCAGTTCAGGTGATGGGCCACCAGGTCGTTGATTTTCCCGCTGCGCACCTGGTCAATCACACTGGCCATGTCAGCGTAAAACGCGCGGTCGTTATCCGCCACCGGCACTTCACTGCGCACCAGGTCATAGACCGCCTTGGTCGCGGTCGATGCCTTGTTCACATCGTGGAAATCCAGGGCCTGGCACGCGACCAGCACTTCGATGGCCACCACCGACTGGAGTTTTTGCGAGACTTTGTAGGCCTTGATCACCGCGTTGTAGGCCAGGCTGACCGGGTCTTCCTGGTTGCCGCAGGTCGAGACGCTGTCGATCGACGATGGCATCGACAGGGTTTTCATTTCGGCGTACAGCCCGGCGGCGGTGTACTGGACGATCATGTAGCCGCTGTTCAGGCCCGGGTTGCGCACCAGGAAGGCCGGCATTTCGCTGAAGTGCGAGTTGATCATGCGGTCGGTCCGGCGCTCGGAAATTTTCGCCAGGTTGGTCAGCGCCACACACAGTGTGTCGGCTGCAATCCCAATGTAGGTGCCGTCGAAGTTGGCGCCGGAAATCGCGATACCGTCACCGTCGTCCAGCGGGAAAATCACCGGGTTGTCGCCCGAAGAATTGATTTCGCGCTCGATGGTTTCCCGCGCGTAGTTGATGAACTGCCGGGAAGCACCATGCACTTGGGGGATGGCACGCAGGCTGTAGACGTCCTGCAGGCGGTAATCGATGTTGTCTGCGATGAGCTGGCTGTCGTGCAGAATAGCCTTGATATTGGCGGCGGTTGCGGCCTGTGCGGGGTGAGCCTTGATCGAGTGGTAGCGCGGGTCGAACGCGCGGATGGTGCCCTTGAGCGCCTCCAGCGACATGGCCGCCGCCACG
>NZ_JACARK010000629.1:0-1648 GCF_013386655.1 Pseudomonas sp. K5002
CCATTGCCGCCCGGCCACTACTGACAGCGTGTGGCGCAACGCCGGCAACGGGTCGGCGTCGATCTGGCCGTGCTGGTCCAGCAACTGGCCCACCAGCACTGCAGCGCTTTCACTCAAGTCCAGTTGGGCGGCCATTGGCGGGTGGTTGCCGAAGGTCAATGTCAGCGCCAGATGCACTGCATAAGGCCGCAGGTCGTCACTGGTTTCGAGCAGTTGCACGGGGTGGCCGAGCAACGGTTCGAGGCGCTCGATCAGGTCCAGCACGGCCAGTTCCAGCAGCAGCGAACGCGGTAATGCCGGCAGCACTTGCGCGTCGAACTGCAACGCCAGCGGCACCAGTACTTGTTCCAGGGCGGCAGCCGAGAGTCGCAAGCGCACCGGTGACTGGCCGAGCAACAGCAACACATCCCGGGGTGTTTTCAGCGGCTGGGGATCGGCGGCCCAGGCGACGCTCAGATCCTGCCCGGCGCAGCGGCCCTGCCACGCATGCCGCCGGCGGTGCAATTGGTTATGCAGCGTGAGCAGCGCCGGGTCGTAGTGCTCAAGCCAGGGCGCCAACGGGTCGGCAAGGGCCACGATCATGTGCCGAGTCCTTGTTCTTCACGCAGCTCGCCGGCCACCCGTTCGCTGCTTTCACGCCCGTCCAGCAGGCTTTGCCAGGCATCGGACTGGCGCTGGCGGCTCAGGCGCTCCTGGCGAAACAGCTCACGCTCACGCTCCTGGGTTTGCAGGGTACTGGACACGTGGCTGACGTCGCCTTCAAGCACCTGCTCATCGTCGGCCAAGCCCCGCAGGCGATCCTGGGCGGCCTGCCAACTGGCCACCGACAGGCCTTCGGTGAGGGAGGCGTAAATCTCGCCGGCTTCATGGGCAACGGCCTCACGGTGCAGGCGCAGGTGTTCCTTGGCGTCGGTCAAGGCGCCGCGGGTTTGCGCGCAGCGTTGCTGTTGCGCCGCCAACTGGCTCGCCGCCCGCTGTTCGCGCAGCACCCGCAGGGTTTGCAGGGTGCGCAGTTGTTCGGTTTTCATGGGTTGCTCTCCATCGTCATGCCAGCACCTGGCGCATGCGGATCAAGGTCTGTTCGGGGCTGCTGGGTTCGTCGGCGTTCTGGCGCAGGAAGGCTTCGATTGCCCCATGGCGGGTGATCGCTTCGTCGGCCAGGGGGTCGCTGCCGGCGGAGTACTCGCCGACGCGGATCAGCATTTCGATCTCGCCGTAGCGCGCCATCAATTCACGGATGCGCATCGCCAGGCGCTTGTGTTCGTCACCGGCGACCTGCTCCATCAAGCGGCTGCGGCTGCGCAGCACGTCCACCGCCGGGAAATAGTTGCGCTGCGCCAGTTCGGCGCTGAGGGCGATATGCCCGTCGAGGATCGAACGCGCTTCCTCCGCCACCGGATCGCTGGCGGCGTCGCCTTCGGTAAGCACGGTGTACAGCGCGGTGATGCTGCCGGCAGGGCCCGGGCCGGCGCGCTCGAGCAACTTGGGCAAGGTGGCAAAAAACGACGGCGGATAACCGCGGCGGGTCGGCGGTTCACCCACGGCCAAGCCGATTTCGCGCTGGGCGCGGGCGAACCGCGTGAGGCTGTCCATCAACAGCAGTACATTGCGGCCCTGGTCGCGGTGGTACTCGGCCAGGGTGGTGGCG
>NZ_JACARK010000630.1:0-423 GCF_013386655.1 Pseudomonas sp. K5002
GAACTGGTGTTCCCGCTGCTGCCGGAACCCTACGCCAGCCTGGCCGGGCGCGGCGTCACCAACCTCACCGGGCCGTTCGGCGAAATGATTGCCAACGACGTCCTGCCGGCAAAAGCCAAGGCCTGACCTGCCGTCTGCCGGGGCACGCCCCGGCACACCATGAGGAATACCGCGTGACAGCCAAACCCAACAGCGTCCTGCCCTCACCCTTGCAGACCGCCAAACTGCTGGCCGCCGAATTTGCCCTCACTGCCGTCGAACGCGACGAGCGCGGCGGCACACCGAAGACCGAACGTGACGCCCTGCGCCAAAGCGGCTTGCTGGCCCTGAGCATTCCCACCCAGTACGGCGGCCTCGGCGCCCGCTGGAGCGAAACCCTGGAGATCGTGCGCGAATTCGCCAAGGTCGACAGCTCCATCGCCC
>NZ_JACARK010000630.1:430-1175 GCF_013386655.1 Pseudomonas sp. K5002
CACCTGATGCTCGCCACCGTTCGCCTGTTCTCACGCCCGGAGCAATGGCAACCCTGGTTCGAACAAACCGCGCGCAAGAACTGGTTCTGGGGCAACGCCCTCAACCCGCTGGACACGCGCACGGTGGTCAAAGCCTACAACGGCTGGCGCGAATTCTCCGGCAAGAAGAGCTTTTGCTCCGGAGCCAGCGACTCGGAAATGCTGATCGCCTCGGCGGTGGATGAAAGCGCCGGCGGCAAGCTGCTGATCGCGGCCATCCCCAGCGGGCGCAGTGGCATCACCCTGCACAATGACTGGAACAACATCGGCCAGCGCCAGACCGACAGCGGCAGCGCCAGCTTCGAACGGGTACGCGTGGAAGAGTCGGAATTGCTCCTCGATCCCGGCCCGCTGAGTACGCCCTTCGCCTGCCTGCGCCCACTGATCGCTCAACTGACCTTCACCCACATGTTCCTCGGCATCGCCGAAGGCGCCTTTGCCGAAGCCCGGAATTACACCCTGACCGAAACCCGGCCCTGGCATAAATCCACGGTGCAGGACATTCGCCAGGACCCGTACGTGCTCAACCACTACGGCGAATTCTGGGTCGCGCTGGAAGGCGTGCGCCTGCTGGTGGAACGCGCCGCCGAACTGCTGGACCAGGCCTGGGCCAAGGGCCCGAGCCTCAGTGAAAGCGAGCGCGGCGAGCTGGCCATCGCCATCGCCACGGCCAAGGTCGCTGCCACCCGCAACGGCCTGGAGCTGT
>NZ_JACARK010000631.1:0-1829 GCF_013386655.1 Pseudomonas sp. K5002
TGGTGCCGGAGGCAGACGCGAAGCTGTTGGGCGGGCCGATCTACAGCGGCGCCAACCCGGGCGGGCAGGGCATGCAAACCCGCACCTTCCGCCTGCAATACGAAAACGCGGTAAACCTGATCCCGGTACTGCGCCCCATCGTGTCGCCGAACAACCCGATCAACGCCTACCCCGGCAACAACAGCATCGTCATCACCGACTACGCAGAAAACCTTGCACGGGTGGCACAGATCATCGACGGCATCGACACCCCGAGCGCCATCGACACCGACGTGGTGAAAGTGCAGAACGGCATCGCCGTGGACATCGCCGCCATGGTCTCGGAACTCCTCGAAACCCAGGGCGCCGACCAGACCCAGAAAATCAGCGTGATCGGCGACCCGCGTTCCAACTCCATCATCATCCGCGCCGGCAGCCCGGAGCGCACGGAGCTGGCGCGCAACCTGATCTACAAGCTGGACAATGCCCAGAGCAACCCGAGCAATATGCACGTGGTGTACCTGCGCAACGCCCAGGCCGGCAAGTTGGCGCAATCGCTGCGGGGCTTGCTGACCGGCGAGAGCGACACCGGTTCCAGTGACAATGCCCGCGGCAAGTTGAGCAGCATGGGCGGCAACACCCAGGGTGGCCAGGGCAGTACTCAGAACAGCAGCGGCACTCCCACCGGCAGCGGCACTGTCCAGCCCAGTGGTTACGGGCAGGACACCAGCAGCACCGGAGCCTCTTCCCCTACCGACCAGAACACCGCGTTCAGCGCCGGTGGCGTGACGATCCAGGCGGACGCCACCACCAACACCTTGCTGATCTCGGCGCCGGACCCGCTGTATCGCAACCTGCGGGAGGTGATCGACATGCTCGACCAGCGTCGCGCTCAGGTGGTGATCGAGAGCCTGATCGTCGAAGTGGGTGAGGACGATGCCAGCGAGTTCGGGGTGCAGTGGCAGGCGGGCAACCTGGGCGGGAAGGGGGGCTTTGGCGGGGTGAACCTGGGGGGCAGCGGCTTGAATGGAACCCCCACCAGCAAGACCAGCATTGATGTGTTGCCCAAGGGTTTGAACATCGGGCTGGTGAATGGCTCGGTGGACATTCCGGGGATTGGCAAGGTGCTGGACCTCAAGGTGCTGGCCCGGGCGTTGAAGAGCAAGGGCGGGACTAATGTGTTGTCGACGCCGAACCTGCTGACCCTGGATAACGAGGCGGCGAGTATTTTTGTGGGGCAGACGATTCCTTTCGTCACGGGCAGTTATGTGACCGGTGGCGGCGGCACGAGCAATAACCCGTTCCAGACGGTACAGCGGGAGGAGGTGGGGCTGAAGCTGAACGTGCGGCCGCAGATTTCCGAGGGGGGGACGGTGAAGCTGGATATTTATCAGGAGGTCAGCAGCGTCGACACGCGGGCTTCGGTGGATGCCGGGACGGTGACGAACAAGCGGGCGATTGATACGAGTATTTTGCTGGATGACGGGCAGATCATGGTGCTCGGGGGGTTGTTGCAGGATGGGTATAGCCAGAGCAATGATGCGGTGCCTTGGTTGTCGGATATTCCGGGGTTGGGGGCGTTGTTCAGGAATGAAAAGCGCAGTGTGACGAAGACTAATTTGATGGTGTTTTTGCGGCCCTACATTATTCGTGACGGTGGGGCGGGGCGCAGTATTACGCTGAATCGCTATGAGTTTATGCGCAGGGCCCAGGGTGGGTTGCAGCCGGAGCATAGTTGGGCGATGCCGGATGTGCAGGCGCCGCAGTTGCCTTCGGTGGATAAGGCGATTCCCGGGGGGCAGGGGGTTAGGGCGGTGATTCGGGCGGTGCCGCGGTGATTTGGGGTTTGG
>NZ_JACARK010000632.1:0-4056 GCF_013386655.1 Pseudomonas sp. K5002
GGTGATACCCAGTAACAGCGCCGTCAAACCGCCGATCATCAGCACAGTGCCGAGGTAGTCGATCACCGGCTTGCGTTGCGGCACCGGCAGCCCCACCAGCGTGCGATGGGCCACCCACCAGGCGCCCGCGCCCAGCGGCAGGTTGATCAGGAACACCCAGCGCCACGACAGGTACTCGGTCATGTAGCCGCCCAACACCGGGCCGGCCACGCTCGCCACCGCGTACATGCTGCTGAAGTACCCCTGGTAGCGCCCGCGCTCACGGGGCGGAATAATGTCGCCGATAATCGCCTGGCTGACCGAAATCATCCCGCCGGCACCGATGCCCTGGAGGATCCGCGCCAGCACCAACTGCTCCATGCTCTGGGCCATGCCGCAGAACAGCGAAGCAAGGGTGAACAGGCCCATGCCGATCAGCATCATCGGCCGGCGCCCGTACAGGTCGCCGAGCTTGCCGTAGATCGGCACCGCCACAGTCATCGCCACCATGTAGCCGGAGATCACCCAGGCCAGCAGGTTGACGTCATGGAACTGCGCGGAAATGGCCGGCATGGAAACGGCGACGATGGTCTGGTCCAGGGCCCCGAGAAAGATCGCCATCATCAAGGCGACAAGGACACTGCGCACGGCGGGTGTGGCGGGCTGATTGAGGTTGGTCACGGCAGAACCTGCGAGCAAGGGCCCGCGGGAAAAGGAGGCCCACGGGAATGCTCGTCAGTGTACTAGATAGCTGACTATTCGATAGCCTCGTAAGGAAGTCCGACGTAATTTTCTGCAATGGTTTTACGACCGGCTTCGGAGTCGACGAAGTATTCCAGTTCGCTCTGGGCGATGCGCTGGCTGAAGCCGTCCGCCTCAGGGAATTGGTGCAACATCGAGGTCATCCACCAGGAAAACCGTTCGGCCTTCCAGATCCGCCGCAGGCAAATCTGCGAGTACTTCTCCAGCAATTCCACTCGGCCCTCGCGGTACACCTTGAGCAGGATATTGAACAAGGTGCTGACATCGCTGGCCGCCAGGTTCAAACCCTTGGCGCCGGTGGGCGGCACGATGTGGGCGGCGTCGCCCAGCAGGAACAGGCGACCGTACTGCATCGGCTCCACCACAAAACTGCGCAGCGGCGCGATGCTCTTTTCGATGGACGGGCCGGTCACCAGTTGCTCGGTGAGTGAGTTGGGCAAACGGGTTTTCAGTTCATCCCAGAAGCGCTCATCGGACCAGTCGTCCACCGACTCATCGGCCGGCACCTGCAGGTAATAACGGCTGCGGGTCGGTGAACGCATGCTGCACAGGGCAAAACCGCGTTCGTGCTTGGCGTACACCAGTTCATCGTGGATCGGCGGGGTGTCGGCGAGGATGCCCAGCCAGCCAAACGGATAGACCCGTTCAAAGACTTTCAATGCCTCGGTGGGAATCGACTGACGCGCCACACCGTGAAAACCATCGCAGCCAGCGATGTAGTCGCAGTCCAGCCGGTAATGCTCGCCTTTATGTTCGAAGCTCAGCCACGGCTCCGGGCTTTTCAGATCATGGGGCTGCACGTTGCCGGCTTCATACAACGTTGTCGCGCCGCTGGCCTGGCGCGCGGCCATCAGGTCGCGGGTGACTTCGGTTTGCCCGTAGATCATCACCGTCTTGCCGCCGGTCAGCGTCTTGAGGTCGATATGGGTCAGTTGCCCATTCAGCGCCAGCTCAAAGCCCTCATGCACCAGGCCTTCGGCATCCATCCGCGCACTCACGCCGGCCTGGCGCAGCAGGTCGACCATGCCTTGTTCCAGCACCCCGGCACGGATGCGCCCTTGCACGTAATCCGGCGTCTGGCGCTCAAGAATCAGGGTTTCGATCCCGGCGTTGTGCAACAGTTGACCGAGCAGCAGCCCCGAGGGACCGGCGCCGATGATGGCGACTTGGGTTTTCAGCGTTTTCATTATTTTTATGGCCCGCAAGCTTCACCCGAACGTATCCGGTGAAAGAGTTGTCATTGAAGGTGTTGCTGGCATTTTTCACTTGAGTGCCCGGCATAAGAAGGTGAAAACTGAGCCCAAAGCTGCGCTTTTCGCCAATTGGGGCGATTACCGCACAACTCTCCCGAAGTATCGGATGAAGCCATGACCAAAACTGCCAGTGCCGCGATTCCAGTGTTCAAACTCTACGGTGAGAGCCAGCAATGGCCGACCCCGGATTTGTTGCACTGTGAAACCATCTCCCGGCGCAGCCGTGAGTACCAGTGGGAAATCCAGCCCCACCGGCATGCGGACCTGTGCCAGTTGCTTTACGTGCACAAAGGCCAGGCACAACTGGAGATCGAGGGGCAGCGCAGCACCCTGAATGAATCGACGCTGCAGGTGCTGCCGCCGTTATGCGTGCATGGCTTTCGCTTTTCCGAAGACGTCGAGGGGTTTGTGGTCACCCTGGCCGCGCCGCTGATGGCGCACCTGCAGGGGCAACTGGGCGCGGCGCTGGATGGCCTGAATGCCCTGGGCAGCTACCCTGCCGGCAACGACAGTGACTACCTCAACAGCCTGTTTGCGCGCCTGCAGGAGGAGTACGCCAGCGACCAACCGGCGCGAGATATGATGATGCACGCCCTGGTCAGCGTACTGCTGGTGTGGATCAGCCGCCAGGCCATCCAGCGTCGCCATCCACGGGCACCGCGGGGCCGCGAATACTTCCGCCGGTTCACCCAGCTGGTAGAGCAACATTATCGCGAGCACCCGAAAATCGAAGACCTGGCCCACAAGCTCGGGATCTCGGTCTCACACCTGAACGGTACGTGTCGGGAGTTGGGCGGGCAGCCCGCGTTGCAGATCATGCACGACCGCCAGTTGCTGGAAGCCAAGCGCCTGCTGACCTACACCAGCATGACCATCAATGAAATGTCGGAGGTTTTGGGCTTTTCCGACCCGACCAACTTCTCACGGCTGTTTCGCCGACGCGTCGGGTTCTCCCCGAAGGCGTTTCGGGAGCAGTTGAAAGCCGACCAGGACGCTAGCGAAGCGAACTGAAGGCAGCCATGTGGCCAACGCATTGACCGTGATTGCAGCTGGAGGCGAACCCCGGCTGCATGCGGGTCTGTTCGACGCGGTAGGCGGCAGTGCCATAGAGCGCGGTGGCGGCGGCGCACAGGGTGAAAATCATCAGGTACTTTCTTGTTTTGATCGACATGATGCTGACCTCTGATCCGATCAAGAAGGTGCTTTGATAAGCATAGGTCAGCTGGGGCAAGTCGCCATTATCGGGCGACATTCAACCTGCTTATGCAGGCTTAAAGACCGACGTCCCACACCGGCTCTTCCGGAAACCTCAATACCAGGAAATCCAGCAGGCTGCGCAGCGCCGCCGGCATATGCTTGCGCGAGGCGTACACCGCATAGATGTTCATCTGCTGCGGCTCGGCCTCGGGCAACAAGCGGATCAACTCGCCGCTGCGGATGTAGTCGCCCGCCTGATAACTCGGCAGCCGCGACACCCCTGCCCCCGCCAGCGTCACCCGCAATAAGGTACTGGCCTCGTTGGCGCTGATATTGCCCTGCACCGGCACCGACACCGGCTCGCCGTTTTCCATGAAGTGCCACAGGCTTTTGCCGAAGTAGGAGTGGGTCAGGCAATTGTGCCGGGCCAGGTCCTGTACCTGCCGCGGTTGCGGATGCTCCAGCAGGTAAGCGGGCGATGCGCAGATCACCGAACGGCACAGCGTGAGGCGGCGGGCGATCAGGTTGGGGTCCAGTTCGAAGCTGGTGCGGATCGCCAGGTCGATGCGCTCATCCACCAGGTTCACCGTGCGATCAAGCATCTGCATATCGATGTTGACCAGCGGGTAGCGCTTGACGTATTCGGCCATGGCATCGGCCAGCTGTGCCTGGCCGAACGAGGTGCTGACACTCAGGCGCAGCAGGCCACGGGGTGCTTCGTCCGGTTCGCTGACGGCGGCCTGCATGTCGCTGCACAACTCCAGCATCTGCCGGCAACGGGGCAGGGTTTCGCTGCCGGCGGCGGTCAGGCTGAGCTTGCGGGTGGTGCGGTGCATCAGGCGCGCGCCGACCCAGTCTTCCAGCT
>NZ_JACARK010000633.1:0-2894 GCF_013386655.1 Pseudomonas sp. K5002
AGTTCGCCATGGAATCCCTGGCCCGCGTCGGCCTGGCAGACCTGGCCAGCCAGCGCGCCTCCACCTTGTCCGGCGGCCAGCAGCAACGCGTGGCAATCGCCCGCGCTTTGACGCAACGCGCCGAAGTGATCCTGGCGGATGAACCCATCGCCTCCCTGGACCCGGAGTCGGCGCGCAAGGTCATGGAGATCCTCGCCGACATCAACGGCCGCGACGGCAAGACCGTGGTGGTCACCCTGCACCAGGTCGATTACGCCATGCGTTATTGCCCGCGAGCCGTGGCGCTCAAGGGCGGGCGGATTCACTTCGATGGCCAGGCCAGCGAGCTGAGCAGCCAGTTCCTCAACGATTTGTACGGTGCCGATGTCGACACCAGCCTGATGTTTTCCGACCAGACCCGCACACCCGTCGTCCCCGCACGGTTGGCCCTGGCCCGCGCTTGAAACCTTACTAACGACCCACAGGAATCCTCTCCATGTTGAACCGTATCGGTCATGTGTTTCTGTCTGCCGTGCTGCTTGCCAGCGTGGCCATGGGCACTGCCCAGGCCGCCGACAAGGCGATCAATTTCGGCATCATGTCCACCGAGTCTTCGCAGAACCTCAAGAGCATCTGGCAGCCCTTCCTGGATGACATGCACAAGAAGACCGGCCTCACCATCAACGCCACCTTCGCTTCCGACTACGCCGGCCTGATCCAGGGCATGCGCTTCAACAAGGTCGACGTGGCCTGGCTGGGCAACAAGGCCGCGATGGAAGCGGTGGACCGTTCCAACGGCGAAATCTTCGCCCAGACCGCCGCCGCCAACGGGGCTGCCGGTTACTGGAGCGTGCTGATCGTGCGCAAGGACAGCCCGATCAACAACGTCGATGACATGCTCAAGAACGCCAAGAACCTGACCTTCGGCAACGGTGACCCGAACTCCACTTCGGGCTACCTGGTGCCTGGCTACTACGTGTTCGCCAAGAACCACGTCGACGCTGCCACCGCGTTCAAGCGCACCCTCAACTCCAGCCATGAAGTCAACGCATTGAGCGTGGCCAAGGGGCAGTTGGACGTCGCCACCTTCAACACCGAAAGCTGGGACCGCCTGGAAGTCACCCAGCCGGACAAGGCCGCCATGCTCAAGGTGATCTGGAAGTCGCCGCTGATCCCGGCCGACCCGATGGTGTGGAGCAAGGCCCTGAGCGACAGCGAGAAGACCAAGATCCGCGACTTCTTCGCCAACTACGGTGACACCGACGAAGAGAAGGCCGTGCTGAAGAACATGCAACTGGGCAAGTTCCTCAAGTCCAGCGACGACCAGTTGTTGCCGATCCGCCAACTGGAACTGTTCAAGCAGCGCACCACCATCAGCGCCGACGACAAGCTGGAAGCGGCTGACAAGGCCAGGAAGCTCGCCGACATCGACGCCGACCTGGCCAAGCTGCAAGAGCGCATCACCGAACTGGACAAGAAGACCGCAGCCAACGGCTAACCCCCTGTAGGAATCGGGTTCATGTGGGAGCGGGCTTGCTCGCGAATACGGTGTGTCATTCAACGCATCCGGCGACTGAGTCACCGCATTCGCGAGCAAGCCCGCTCCCACATTAAGCCCAGTTCCAACCCTACACCGAGAGTGACCCATGACTACCTTGCATGCTGAAGCAGTGGGCAAAAGGACTTGGCCGCAATACCTGGGCTGGGGCCTGTTCCTGATCCTGCTGGCCTGGGCCTGGCACGGCGCCGAGATGAACCCGCTGGCGCTGTACCGCGATTCCGGAAACATGGCGACCTTCGCCGCCGACTTCTTCCCGCCGGACTTCCACGAATGGCGCTCCTACCTCAAGGAGATGATCGTCACCGTGCAAATCGCCCTCTGGGGCACGGTGCTGGCGATCGTCTGCTCGGTGCCCCTGGGCATCCTGTGCGCCGACAACATCACCCCATGGTGGATTCACCAGCCGCTGCGCCGGGTGATGGATGCCTTCCGTTCGATCAACGAAATGGTGTTCGCGATGTTGTTCGTGGTCGCCGTCGGCCTCGGTCCTTTTGCCGGTGTCCTGGCCTTGTGGATCAGCACCACCGGGGTCCTCGCCAAGCTGTTTGCCGAAGCCGTCGAAGCCATCGACCCGGGCCCCGTTGAAGGTGTGCGAGCCACCGGTGCCAGTGCCTTGCAGGAAGTGATCTACGGCGTGATCCCGCAAGTGATGCCGCTGTGGGTGTCCTACGCGCTCTACCGCTTCGAGGCCAACGTGCGTTCGGCGACAGTAGTGGGGATGGTCGGTGCCGGCGGGATCGGCGTGATCCTCTGGGAGAACATCCGCGCGTTCCAGTTCGTGCAGACCTGCGCGGTGCTGCTGGTGATCATCGTGGTGGTGAGCTGTATCGACGTGCTGTCCCAACGCCTGCGCAAGCAGTTCATCTGACGTCGGAGGGGTGCCCCAGGGCGCTTTTTTTAAGCATGCAGTTGTCTAGACAAGATGAGCCGGTGTACCGCGAACTCGCTGACATCCTGCGCCGCGAACTGAGCAGCTACCAGGCCGGTGAATTCCTGCCGGGCGAGGTGCAACTGGCTGAACGCTTCGGCGTCAACCGCCACACCCTGCGCCGCGCCATCGACGAGCTGGTGTTCGAAGGCAGCCTGTTGCGCCGCCAGGGCAAGGGCACCCAGGTGCTGGACCGCCCGCTGATTTACCCGATGGGCGCCGAGACCTCCTACAGCCAGTCCTTGTCGGCCCAAGGCGTGGGCGTGGAAGCGATGCTTCTCAAGCGCCGCTACTGCTTTGCCAGCCGCGAAGAGGCCCAGCAACTGGGCATCGCCGAGATGGCGCCGATGATCGAGTTGCAAACCCTGCGCAAGCTCGACCACCAGCCGGTCAGCCTGATCCGCCACCGTTACTGCACCAGCCATG
>NZ_JACARK010000634.1:0-1830 GCF_013386655.1 Pseudomonas sp. K5002
GCACCACCACCCGGGCGTGCTGCCCAAGGCGCCTGGCGTTGGCGTGGAAGAATTCGTAGAGCTCGTCCAACTGCTTGAGGTCGGCAATGTCGCTGGCGTCGAACACGGCGCCCTGGACCTTGACCGTGGAGGGCGCCTTGAGGGTCGCAGCGGTGGCGGTCACTGTGTCGGTGGCGGTGAAGATGCGCTGGATTTGCGCCCCCAGGCGCCCTACCCCCGCGACGATTACCGGGTTGGCCAGGCCTTGCTGGCCGCTGCGGTGACGTTGCAATGCCAGGGGTTGGGGCAGCCCGGCAGTGCGGGCCAGCCAGGCTCCCCAGGGGGAATTGACGAAAGAAAGGTAGCTGTCACTCATGGATAAACTCACTCACAAACACGGTGTTGCCATGGAAACCCGATCCTTGTAGGAGCTGGCTTGCCTGCGATTGCGGTGTGTCAGCCAATGCAACTGGCACTGAACCAACGCTATCGCAGGCAAGCCAGCTCCTACAGGGGTCGTGTTCCTCCAGTTCCAGTCAGTTGACCGGCGCGTTTTCGCCTTGGTTGGCGCGGCGTCTTGCGCTCGGTTTGGCGGCCTGTTCCAACGCCTGCTGGCGCTGTTGCAAGGCTTCCAGCAAACCGAAGTCCTGCGGGAAGTCGTCCACCTGGATCGCGTGATCGCCATATTCCACATAGCGCGCGAGCAAGCTGTCGTCTTCCTCGCTGATCAGGTCCAGCGCCCGCGCCTTGACTCGCCACGGAGTAAACGCCGCACTGGAAATCGGCATTGGCTCGATCAGGCCTTGCTTGATCGCCCCCTTGAGCCGCGCCTCGATCAGCTCCACTTGCGGCAACAGGCGCAAGGCCAGTTCGCCGTAAGCCAGCTTGTCGATTTCCGGCCGAGGAATGTAGGAATTGCCCAGCAAGCGGTCGCGGGTTTCCCCCGGCACCTGCACCAGTTCCGCCACTTGCGCCAACAGGCGATCCGACGGTTTGCGCTGTGGAATACCGAACGGGAACGTCAAGCCACGCACCACCGCCGCCGCCGCTTTCGACGGGTAGTTGTCGAGCACTTCGGCCAGGGCTTCATGGGCGCGCAGCAACGCGTCCTGGGCCGCCCAATGCACCAGCGGCAAATCTGCCTGTGGCCGGCCATCATCCTCAAAACGCTTGAGCACGCAGGACAGGATGTACAGCTGGGACAGAATGTCTCCCAGCCGCCCGGTGATGCTTTCCTTGCGCTTGAGGGCACCGCCCAGCACGCCCATGGAAATGTCCGAGATCAACGCCAACACCACCGACAGCCGATTGGCCTGGCGGTAGTAGGACGCCAACGCCGGATCGGTCTTGCCCGGCACGGAAATCAGCCGTCCGCCCGTCAGCGAATACACTGCGGCACGCACGGTATTGGCCAGCACGAAGCTCAGGTGACCGAACATCGCGCTGTCGAAGTCCACCAGGGCCTTGCGCCGGTCCGTATTGCGCGCCGCTTCCATCTCGCGGAACACATACGGATGGCAGCGGATCAGGCCCTGGCCGTAGATGATCAGGCAGCGAGTCATGATGTTCGCGCCCTCCACCGTGATGGCGATGGGGCTTTGCTGGTAGGCCCGGGCGAGGAAGTTGTTGGGGCCCATGCAGATGCCCTTGCCGGCCACGATGTCCATGCCGTCGTTGACGATGATCCGCGCCCGCTCGGTAACGTGGTATTTGGCGATGGCCGAGATCACCGAGGGTTTTTCACCGGCATCCAGTGACGCCACCGAGACCTTGCGCACCGCGTCGCAGGCATACAGATGCCCGGCCATGCGCGCCAGGGGCGCCTGCACGCCTTCGAACTTGCCGATGGGC
>NZ_JACARK010000635.1:0-3900 GCF_013386655.1 Pseudomonas sp. K5002
CCCTGGCAGCCGACTTCGGCGCCGGAGATCGAGGCGTTTTTCTTGCAGAGGATGCCGACGGCGGCGGCAGCCAGGAAGAAATTCACCACGTCATCGTCGGATGCGTCCGGGTTGAACTTCATGTAGTAGTGCAGCACCGCCGGGATGATTCCCGCCGCGCCATTGGTCGGTGCCGTCACCATGCGCCCGCCGGCGGCGTTTTCTTCGTTGACGGCGAGGGCGAACAGGTTGACCCATTCCATGGCCGACAAGGTCGAGGTGATAACGTTGGGTTTGCCGATTTCCAGCAGGCTGCGGTGCAATTTCGCCGCGCGCCGTGGCACATCCAGACCGCCGGGCAGGATGCCTTCGTGGCGCAGGCCTTGTTCGACGCATTCACGCATCACCGACCAGATATGCAGCAGGCCGCTGCGGATCTCGGCATCGCTGCGCCAGGCCCGCTCGTTGGCCATCATCAGCTCGGAAACCCGCAGGCCGTGCTTGTTGCACAAGGCCAGCAGTTCGACGGCGCTCGAAAAGTCGTAGGGCAATTGCACTTCGCTGGTAGGCGCGATACCGGACTCGGCTTCTGCCGCTTCGATGATGAAACCGCCGCCCACCGAGTAGTACGTTTGCTCGCTCAACGGGCCGTTTTCGCCGTAGGCATGCAGGGACATGGCGTTGGGGTGGTAGGGCAGGCTTTCGTCCAGCAGCAGGAGGTCGTGTTGCCAGTTGAAGGCAATCGACGTGCGGCCGCCGAGCAGCAATTGGCCGGACTCGCGCAGTTGCTGGATGCGTGGGCCGATGCTGGTGGGGTCGATGCTGTCTGGCCATTCGCCCATCAGGCCCATCACACAGGCGCGGTCGGTGGCGTGGCCGACACCGGTGGCGGACAGCGAGCCGTACAAACGCACCTCTACGCGACGGGTTTCGTCGAGCAATTGCTGGTCGATAAGCGCTTGGACGAAGGTCGCCGCGGCCCGCATCGGGCCGACGGTATGGGAGCTGGAAGGACCAATGCCCACTTTGAATAGATCGAAAACACTGATAGCCATGCTAAACCCTTACAAGCAATGGAGTAGGAATCGCTGCCATGTTTTGTAGGACAAGCGGAATTGGCGCGATACTGAGCCTCTGGATCGGCACTGACCAACGAATTATCCTAAGACACCCTTTAGCAGGACTAAACCCTATGGCTCGCCCGCTTCATGGCCAGACCTACGTCTGGTTGCACGTTTTTTCCTGCGCGGCACGGCATTTGTCGTTCACCCGCTGCGCCGAGGAACTGCACATCACCCCGGGCGCGGTCAGCCAGCAAATCCGTCAGTTGGAGGAGCGTCTGGGGTTTCGCCTGTTCCATCGGCGCGCACGCGGGGTTGAGCTGAGCGCAGAGGGCCAGCGGTTGGCGATCACCGTGGGCGAGGCCTATGGCAGCATCGATGCCGAGTTGCAGCGGCTGGACGCCGGGATGATCAGCGGCACCTTGCGCCTGCGCTCGATCCCGTCGTTTCTCGGCAAATGGCTGACCCCGCGTTTGCCGCGTTTGCAGCAGCGCTTCCCGGATATCCAGCTGCGCATGGTTGCCGAAGACAGCAGCGTCGCCCTGCACGAGGGCGACTTCGACCTGGCCATCGACCTTAACGACGGCAGCTATCCCGGCTTGTTGTCCACAGCCTTGCTGGACGAGCAGATTTTCCCGGTGTGCGCACCGAGCCTGCTGCGGGGGCGACCGCCACTGCATGGCCCCGCTGACCTGGTGCATTTCCCGCTGCTGCACGACATCACTGCCTGGCGTGGGAGTTATGAGTACGCAGAGTGGGAGTTCTACCTGAATGCCATCGGCTACGACGCTGCCGACGTACGGCGCGGGCATACCTTCAACCGCAATCACCTGACCATCGAGGCGGCGATTGCCGGCATGGGCGTGGCGATTGCCCGGCGTACCTTGCTCAATGACGAACTGGAACGCGGCACCTTGATCGTGCCATTCGGCCTCGCCGTCCCCAACCACAAACGCTATGTGCTGCTGTACGCGCCGGGTGCGCTGAGCCATCCGGGCGTGCGGGCGGTGCATGACTGGCTGGTGGAGGAAGCGGAGATTTTTCGCGGATTGCACCCGTTGGGAGAGGGGCAATTGTAAGGAAGTTGGCGGTAAGAAGATGTAACCAACTCCCCACCCTAACAGCGTTTTTGGTTGTAGTCAGGGTTAATTTGTAATGTGGGATTTATCTTTGCAAAGGGGTTGAAATGTTCCTCTGTCTGCTCAATTGTGTAATCAGGAGGTCATGGTTTTCACCCATCCGGTGAAGCAGGAATGGCCTTCGGCGAGCTAGCTGAAATAAGGGAAAACTATGCAAATCCAAGTCAATAGCGATAACCATATTGAAAGCAGCATCCGACTGGAGGAGTGGGTACGTACCACCATTGAGAGCACGCTCGAACGTTACGAAGAAGATCTGACCCGCGTCGAGGTTTACCTGCGGGACGAGAACGGTGACAAGCCCGGCCCACACGATCTGAGTTGCCGACTGGAAGCACGGCCAAAAGGCCATCAACCGCTTTCGGTCCTCCATAAAGCCGATACGCTGGAACAGGCGATCGATGGCGCAGCGACCAAGCTGGAGCATGCCCTGGAGCATCTGTACGGCAAACTGCGCGGCAAACCACGCGCCGCGGGTCAAAGCCTGCCCAATACCAAGGCCGACGAGGCCGAGCTAGAAGAGGAATTCCTGGAAAACGAACAGGCTGCGCTTAACGGCTGATAGCTGATACTTTTTTCAACCCCACTGAAAACGGGCCTGCAGATGCAGGCCCGTTTTTTTATGCGCAAAAGGTCAGCGCGGGCTGCGCCGGAAAAAACAGGCGCTCAAGGCCGCCAGTGCGCACGCTCCAACGCCGGCATACAACATGGCCCAGCCCGCACCGTTGCGCAGCGCGGCCTGGGCGATCAGTGGGCCCTGCGGCAACACGTCCAGCTTGCCGGCGGCGATGTCCTGACTGAGGGTGGCCAACTGTGCCGTGCCAGGCAATATGCCAGCCAGGTAGTGAGCGATCCCGAGTATCAACACCAACCCCATCAACGCGATATTCAGCGCCAGGGTGATCAGACGTGCACTGAAGTCGATGCCCGAGGCCATCCCTGCGCGGTCGGATGAAACTGATCCGGTGGTGGTGTTGGTGGTGGGCGAGTTGGTAAACGCCAAGCCGCTGCCGGCAATCCCACAGGCGATCAGGACCCATGCCACACTGGGCTGGCCGCTATGATTGATCGCCGCCATTGTCACAAACCCCACGCCCATCAGGCCCAGGCCCAATGGAATGATGCGTTCGGCGCCATAGCGCAGGGCCAGGCGTTCAGCCAGCGGCGGCACCACCAACGTGGGCAGGGTATAGGCGAGCAGGGCGAGCCCGGTGAGCATGGTGTCGTAGCCCAGGCCGGCCTGGAAATACAGCGGCAGGTAGATCATGAAGGGCCAGAAGCTGAAGTTCATGCCGATCGAGCCCATCAGCGCGCCGTTGAAGCGCGGGATGCGAAACACCGAGAAGTCGAACATCGGATGCAGGCTGCGCCGCTCGACAACCACGAACAACAACAGGCTGCCCACCGACAGTCCGGCCCAGCCGAGCATGGCCGGGGTGGCAAAGCCGCTCTCGGTGCCCTGGGTGATGAAATAAACCAGGGCGAACACTGCCAGGGTGAGGGTGGCCATACCGGCTATATCGAGGCGATGGGCCGCCGGGTCACGGGATTCCTGCACGCTGATGCGCAGCAACACCAGAGTGAACAAGGTCAACGGCACATGCACCAGGAACACCCAGCGCCAATCCGCCACCGCCAGGATCAATGCCCCCACCATCGGCCCGAAACCCAGGCCCACCCCGGCGATCACGCCCCACACCGCAAAGGCCCGGGCCCGGGCC